>CAYJPG010000069.1:0-327 GCA_964371995.1 uncultured Chromatiaceae bacterium
GCCATGCTCGGTCAGGCCGTTACGATGCTGATTCCCGAGGTTATCGGTGTGCGGCTGACGGGCCAGATGCGCGAAGGCACCACCGCAACGGATCTGGTACTGACGGTGACCGAGATGCTGCGCAAGAAGGGCGTGGTCGGCAAGTTCGTCGAGTTCTTTGGCGACGGTCTTGCAAACCTGCCGCTGGCTGACCGCGCGACGATCGGCAACATGTCGCCGGAATTCGGCAGCACTGTCGCGATTTTCCCCATCGACCAGGAAACCATCCGCTATCTGGAGCTCTCGAACCGTCCGGCGCAGGAGATCGCACTGATCGAGGCATACGCC
>CAYJPG010000069.1:337-10928 GCA_964371995.1 uncultured Chromatiaceae bacterium
CCCAGGGACTCTGGCGCGAGAATGGCCAGCCCGATCCGCTGTTCACCGACGTACTCGAACTGGATCTGGGCACCATCGAGCCGAGCCTCGCCGGACCCAAACGCCCACAGGACCGGATCACCCTGCAGGCGCTCGCCAAAACCTATGACAAGATCGAGGCAGAACAGACAGCCGATCGGAAGACCGGCACTGCACCGGTCAGGCTGACCTACAAGGGTCAGACTTTTGATCTGAAAAACGGCGCAGTGCTGATCGCGGCGATCACCAGTTGTACAAATACTTCAAACCCGTACGTGATGATGGGCGCAGGTCTGCTGGCCCGGAATGCTGTCCGGCGCGGCCTGGGCAGCAAACCCTGGGTCAAAACCAGCCTTGCGCCGGGTTCGCGGGTCGTCAGCAACTACCTGCTGAAAGCGGGGCTGCAGAAAGACCTCGACGCGCTGGGCTTTGATATCGTCGGCTTTGGCTGCACCACCTGCATCGGCAACTCGGGTCCACTCGATCCCGTGATCGAAACCGCGGTCCGCGAGGGCAAGCTGATCGGCTGCAGCGTGCTGTCCGGCAACCGCAATTTCGAAGGCCGCATTCATCCGCTGGTACGCAACAACTTCCTCGCTTCCCCACCGCTGGTTGTCGCCTATGCCCTGGCGGGTACCCTGCATATCGATATGGAGACCGATCCGCTCGGCGTTGGCAGCGATGGCAAGCCTGTTTACCTCCGCGATATCTGGCCATCGCGCGCCGAGATCCAGGAAGTCGTGACCCGTTGCATCGATTCGGCGATGTTCCGCGACAGCTATGCCAATGTATTCAGGGGCGATTCCAACTGGAATTCAGTGAAGGTGCCGACCGGCAACCGCTTTGCGTGGGCCGACGACTCCACCTACGTGCGCAACCCGCCCTACTTCGAAGGCATGACCGCCAAGCCGGGTGCCGTCGCCGATATTCGCGGTGCCCGCGTGCTGGCACTGCTGGGTGATTCGGTGACGACGGACCATATCTCCCCCGCCGGTTCGATCGGCAAAGACACGCCAGCAGGTAAATATCTTCTGAGCAAGGGTGTGCAACAAGTTGATTTTAATCAGTATGGCGCACGGCGCGGAAATCACGAAGTCATGATGCGCGGCACCTTCGCCAACATCCGCCTGCGCAACCAGCTGGTACCAGGCACCGAAGGCGGTGTCACCGTTCATCTGCCGAGCGGCGACCAGCTTTCCATATATGACGCAGCGATGCGTTATGTTGGCGAGCAGGTGCCGCTGGTGATCCTTGCCGGCAAGGAATACGGCAGCGGATCATCGCGCGACTGGGCGGCCAAAGGCACAAAGCTGCTGGGTGTGCAGGCCGTCATCGCCGAGAGCTATGAACGCATCCATCGCTCAAACCTGATCGGCATGGGCGTGTTGCCGCTTGAGTATCTGCCTGGCCAGAACGCTTCAAGTCTTGGCTTGACCGGCCACGAGGTCATGGACATCACGGGTCTGGATCAGGGCAATGCTCGCGAAGTCAGTATTGCTGCACATCGTGAAGACGGCTCGGTATTCAACTTCAAGGCGCGGGTGCGCATTGATACGCCGAAGGAACGCGATTACTACGTGCACGGCGGGATCCTGCAGTACGTGCTGCGCCAGCTGGCGAGTGGCAAAGCCGCAGCCTGAGCCGGGAGCAGCGCGCCCCGGCCGGCGCCTTCGCACATGCTGACCGATATCGGGGCCAATCTGACGCATGAGAGCTTCGCCCATGACCTGGACGAGGTTCTCATGCGTGCCGCCCGGAGTGGTGTCACCCGCTGCATCGCGACCGGCACCACCGTAGCCGGCAGCAAGGCCGCGCTGCAAACTGCCGGGCAGCACCCGGGGATTGTGTGGGCGACAGTCGGAATTCATCCACACCATGCCGGCGAATTCTCGGCTTCAACGGCAGCGCAGCTCCGTGAATTGCTCAGGCACCCGCACGCAGTAGCGGTTGGCGAGTGCGGTCTGGACTATTGCCGGAACTACGCACCGTCGGGCGATCAGCGTCTGGCCTTTGAAGGGCAGCTGCAGCTGGCGGCAGCCTGCGGCAAGCCGCTGTTCCTGCACCAGCGCGATGCGCACGATGAATTTCTCCGGATGCTGCGCGACTATTGGCCATCACTCTCCGGCGGTGTTGCGCACTGCTTTACCGGCGGCCAGGCGGAACTCGATGACTATCTCGGTCTGGGACTGTATATCGGCATCACGGGCTGGATCTGCGATGAAAGACGGGGCGAAGACCTGCGCAAGGCAGCCGCCGGGTTGCCACTGGACCGCCTCCTGCTCGAAACCGACGCCCCCTACCTGCTGCCACGCACGCTCAGTCCGAAGCCACGCACGCGACGAAATGAACCGGCGTATCTCACCGAAGTGCAACGGGTGGTAGCCGAATGTATGCGGCAACCGGTCGAGGTGATTGCCGCTGCCAGTTCCGCTAACGCCGAACGCCTGTTCAGGCTTGAGAGTGCCCGCTAGTCGCCTCGCCCTGTGCTGACCCGGCCACCGCGCACAGATGGTCCCAGTACGGGCGAAAACTTTCAGCAGCCGTTGACCGGTCTGCCTGGGACTCCTGCTCCAGGTCCTGCAGCAGTTCTTCCAGCATGATCACACTGCGCGGTTGCCCCTTGGAGAAGCGCGCTTTCGCACCAAAGGCGACGTGACCGGTGACCGGAACTTCAGGCGTCAGTCGCTTCACGGCAGCCAGGCGATCCCATAGGCCGGGTTGCGGATTGGCAAAGGTATAGCGCCGGTCGTTTGCCAGCACTGTCCAGTCCTGCATGCCTTCACTGCCGAACACGTGACCCTCGACATCCTTGATGTCGAGGATCAGGATCCCGCGCCGGGTGAGCAAGGCGTACTGGAGATGGATATGACCTCCGTTGCCGTCCGGTATCAGAGAGTTCTTCAGTATGCCGCAGCTGGCATCATGGAGCCGACGCTCTACGTTGCGCTGTCGCCGGCGGCGGGATATCCAGAATGCGATACCGCCGGCCAGCAGTACCGCGAGCAGAACGAAAGCGCCAAGCACCCACGCATCGTTATCGACAGGACCGGGGGACATGGTGTTCAGAGCTGGCTGGCGAGCTCGGCGAGCTTTGCATCGATCGTCGCAAACATGGACGGCAGCGCCAGCAGCGCAGCCAGTTCCGCCGGGGGCGTGATTTCACAACCGAGCAGGGGTTCCACGATCGTATCGAACTTGGCGGCATGGGCCGTCGCGACGACAGCCCAGTGACGTTGACTGCGTTGAGCCGCGGACAGCCCACGATAGACATGCAGGCCCGTTGCCGTATGTGGGCACCAGGCGAGGCCATGGCGCTTGAACTCATCGCGCAGGCTGCTGCGGATCTCCGTATCTGACACAGCCACTGCGCTGACTTCTTCCCGCAAATTCGTTATGTCGCCGCACAGCTGGCGCAGCCTTTCCATATTGCTCGGATTGCCCACATCCATTGCCGACGCGAGCGTCGCTATGCTCGGCCTCGGCAGCCACTGCCCTGTGGCCAGATAATCTTCGATCGGTGTATTGGCATTGGTAGCCAGTACGATGCGATCAATGGGCAGACCCAGGCGCCTGGCCCAGACGCAGGCAAAACCGTTGCCGAGGTTACCGGTCGGAATCACAAAACTCAGCGGCTGGCCGGTTTTCCGCCAGTGTTCCAGGCTGGCTTTCGCATAGTACGCAGCTTGTGGCAGCAGACGACCGACATTGATGCTGTTAGCCGAACAGAGCCGGTGCGCACTGGCGAGCGGTTGGTCGGCAAATGCCTCCTTGACGAGGCGCTGGCAATCGTCGAATTCACCGCGTACAGCCAGCGAGATCACATTGTCGCCCCAGCAGGTCAGCTGGTGTTGCTGGCGCGGCGATACACGACCCAGGGGGAACAGCACGACGACGCGCATCCCCGGTCGCCGATGATAAGCAGAAGCCACCGCGCCGCCGGTATCGCCCGAAGTGGCAACCATGATCGTTACGGGTGGTGTAGCAAAGCGTCCATCATCGATGATGCGTTCCATGGTCGCGGCAAGAAATCGCGCGCCCACGTCCTTGAAGGCCGCGGTCGGCCCATGAAAGAGTTCGAGCACCGAAAGCTGCCCACTCTCTATCTCCCGCAGCGGTACCGGAAAATCCAGCGCTTGCCGGCAGATATCGCCCAGTCTTCCCGCCAGCGTTGAACCGGCAAAGAACGGTGTCAGGAGCTGTTCGGCGATGTCTGGCAGGGTCTCGCGCCCGACAAAGTCAGAAGCCTGGGTCGCTGGCAGACTCATCGGTACATACAGTCCGCCGTCGGGTGCAGTACCGCTCATGATGGCCTGCTCGATACAGGCTGGCGCTCCTCCGCGTGTACTGGTGTATTGCATGGCGGAACTCAGAGCGCGGTGCCGAGATAGGTGGCAAGCCGCAGCAGGTCGGCGAAAACGCCGGCTGCCGTTACCGCACGCCCGGCGCCCGGCCCCTGAACGACGAGCGGGTTCTCGCTATAACGTGCCGAGGCAAAGCGGACGATGTTATCGGTCAGATTGATGTGGGCGAAAGGATGTGTGCGCGGCAGGTTTTCCAGCTGCACCGTGGCCGTACCACGCTGCCGGTCAAGGCGCCCGACATAGCGCAGCACCTGCCTCTCAGCATCGGCCTTCTGCCAGCGCACGGTCATGGCCGCATCGTGGACCGGGAGCCCACGCAGGAATTCATCGGCATCACCGGTATCAAGACCGGCTGGCACCAGGCTTTCGATGTGCACATCCTTGAGCTCAAGACGCATACCCATCTCGCGACCGAGAATAATCAGCTTGCGGGCCACATCCATACCCGACAGGTCGTCGCGCGGATCAGGCTCCGTATAGCCGGCGTCGCGCGCCTCGCGCACGATGGCCGAGAATGGCTTGCTGCCGTCAAAAACGTTGAAGAGATAAGCCAGCGTGCCTGAAAAGATGCCGTCGATGCTGCGGATCTCATCGCCTGTTTCGCGCAGGTCGCGCACGGTGCCAATGATCGGCAGCGCGGCACCCACCGTAGTTTCATAAAGGAAGCGCGTATTGTGCTGGCGACGGACTTCATGCAACTTGTCGTAACTCGCGAGCGGACCGCTGGCCGCTTTCTTGTTGGGTGTCACGACGTGCACACCGGTACCCAGCCAGTCCAGGTAGCGCGAGGCCACGGCCTCGCTGGCGGAGCAGTCAACGACAGCTGCATGCGGCAGATGTTCAGCATGTACATGCCGGGTGAAACGTTCCCAGTCCAGCGGTTCGGATTTCTGCGCAAAGGCAGTCTGCCAGTCGGTGAGATCGATCCGCCCGTCCGCAAGCAGCATGTGGCTCGAACTGGCAATCGCCCGCACGCGCAGATCCAGATTGAACTGTGACTTGAGGCGCGGCAGTTCAGCCGCCATCTGGTCGAGCAGCACCCGGCCGACATTGCCCGGACCGACGATGCCGATCGAAACCGTCTCGGCCGAAAGGTAGAAGCCCGAATGCACGGCGCGCAGGGCCCGCGTGGAATCAGCCCGGGCTACTACAGCTGAAATGTTGCGCTCCGACGAGCCTTGAGCGATGGCCATCACGTTGATGCCGGCGGCGCCGAGCGTGCTGAGGAATCGCCCCGCGACGCCAGGCATCCCCGCCATGCCATCGCCCACCACGGCGATGATGCTGCACGGATTCTTGATGGACACGCTCTGGATCAGCCCTTGATCAAGCTCCACGGAAAAGGCGCGGCGCACGACCTTGTCGGCCTGTTCCGCCATCCGGCTCGGTACGCCGATGCAGATCGAATGTTCGGAGCTGGCTTGCGAAATGAGAATGACTGAAATGGATGCCTCCCGTAGTACGCCAAACAGGCGATTGGCCGTACCGGGTACACCGATCATGCCTGCACCCTCGATATTCACGAGCGCAACATCGTCAACGGAGGTGATGCCCTTTATGGGCTGCCGCGAACCGGCAGCCGGGCCGATCAGCGAACCCGTCGCGGCGGGGTTAAACGTATTGCGTATCCAGATGGGTATCGAACGCTGTACAGCCGGTGCCATGGTTTGTGGATGAATCACCTTGGCGCCAAAATAGGCCAGCTCCATCGCTTCGTTGTATGACAGCGAGCTGATGATCGTTGCTTCCGGAACCCGGTTCGGGTCAGCACTCATCACGCCATCGACGTCAGTCCAGATGGTGATCTTTTCCGCATCCACGAGCGCGCCGACGATCGATGCAGAAAAATCGCTGCCGTTGCGGCCCAGCGTGCAGAACAGGCCATTAGGTTCGGAAGCGATGAATCCGGTAATGACTGAAATTCCGCGGATATCCGCGCCGAAGTGATGGCGCGCGCGGGAGCGCGACTCATCCCACCGCACTGCAGGTCCCATTTCACCCCGCTCGATCACTATCAGATCACGCGCATCGACCCATCTGATCTGAGGCTTGCGGGCGTCCGCTTGCGCGCGCTCGCCCAAATAGGCAGCCAGCAGTCGCGACGACCAAAGCTCACCATATCCGGCCACCATATCCCGGCTGCGTTCGCCGGCCTGGCGCACCAGTGAAATCGAGTGCAACAAACCGCGCAGGTCGGTCATATCCGCATCAAAGGTGCCGAGGACCTCGTCTGCCCGGGTCTGCTGCTTGAGCAGGGCACCAACCGTAGCGCGGTAACGGCTGTTCAGGGCCTCCTGGCGACTGGCCAGATCCGGGGCTGACTGCTCAGCAGCGGCCACCAGGCCGAGCAGTGCATCGGTCGTCCTGGCCATGGCGGAAACGACAACTGCCTGCCGTTCTGCCGGTTCGGCCAGCAGAATATCGGCGACCCGGCGAAAGCAATCCGCATCACCGAGACTGGTACCGCCAAACTTGTGAACCTGCCAACCCGGCTCCATCCGTCAGTTCCTGCTCAAGGGAAAAAATCGCTCGCAATAATACCCGTTCCGCCGGTCGGCCACAGTGCTTAAGACCAGTCAGACAGCTTTGTAGGCTAGAATCGGCCTCACCTCAGCCCCGACAGACACACGTCGAATTATGGCCAGTATCTTCGTCGCCGCAGTGGACTCCGCGCAGGACCGGACCGATCTCGAGAGATCGGTCGCCATGCCGATTGAGCGTCAGCATGTGATCCGCAGTTTCAGCGATGCAACCTACCCGGAGCTCATTGATATAGAGCGTCGCGGCCACGGGTTTTATGGCTGGGGCCTGCACGGACAGCCCGAGAATATCCAGCACTGGTTCCAGATGGGGGTCGGGGATTTTGTGCTGCTGGTGCAGCGGGAACACTTTCGCTATTACGCCAAGGTACTCGGGCGGTACCAGAACGCCAGGGCAGCCGCCCTGATCTGGGGTGCGGACCGTTCCGAAGAGGAAGTCCGCGAGTATCTGTTCTTCCTGTCCGAACCGGTGCCACTCAGTCTGCCCTGCACCGAACTGGTGGACTATCTGCCCGTCGGACCGGGCGAGATCAGTCGCATATCCGCCGAGAGCGTTGACCGGATTGAGGCAGATTTTGGCGGTATTGAGCGTTTCGTACGCCGGCGACTGCTGAATACTTCGGTAGGCGGCCCGATCCTCGACATGAGCGGGATGATCCGCATGTCAGAACGGGATATGGCAAAACTTCAGCTGCTCGAACCGCAGAACAGCAAGGAAGGCCGTCAGGCCGTAGTCGACACCATCATCAAGCGCCGCGGTCACCCCGGATTCCGGCAAGCCCTGCTCGAAGCCTACGAATACCGGTGTGCGATCACCAACTTCACCGCGGTGGATGCGCTTGAGGCAGCCTATATTGTGCCGTTTCGGGGCAAATCCACCCACCACGCCTCTAATGGCCTGCTGCTCCGCGCTGACGTACACACCCTGTTTGATCTGGGCAAGATAGCCGTGGACACGAAAACCATGTCGGTGGTAATCAGCGACGACCTGATGGATACCAGTTACCGGATTCTCGCCGGCCGCCCCCTGCGCTACCCGCGTGACGAGAGCCAGCGCCCCAGCACTGAAGCACTCGACCTGCACCGCCGGCTGGCGGGACTCTGACGACCCACGGTTATACTCCCGCCATGTTCATGACCCGCGATGAGTTTCTGGCCTGGCCGCGCCGCGCGATCACGCTCCTTGGCATGTCCGGCGTGGGCAAGACCACCCTCGCCTACAAGTTGCCGAGTTCGAGCTGGTTTCATTATTCGGGCGACTACCGCATTGGCACCAAGTACCTGGAGGAGCCGTTCCTTGACAACGTCAAGGAGCAGGCTATGAAGGTGCCGTTTCTGCGCGACTTGCTGCGCAGTGACTCGATCTATATCTCGAGCAATATCACCGTCCATAATCTTGAGCCGATATCGACTTTCCTTGGCAAAATCGGTGCGGTAGGCCACGGCGGCCTTCCTTTCGCCGAGTTTCAGCGGCGGCAACGCCTGCACCGCGATGCGGAGATTTCGGCGATGAAGGACGTAGCTGCCTTCATCGACAAGGCTCACGACATCTACGGCTATGACCACTTTCTGAACGATGCCGGCGGCAGCATCTGCGAACTTGACCATGCGGACATGCTTGAAGTGCTGGCCAAACACACCCTGATTCTCTACCTCCGTGCCGGCGACGATATGGAACAGGAACTCATCCGTCGTGCAGTCGAGAAGCCCAAACCGCTTTACTACCGCGAAGATTTCCTGGAGGCACAGCTGGCAACTTACCTTGACGAAACCGGTTGTACCTCGGTCGAGCAAATCGAACCGGACAGGTTCGTTACCTGGATTTTTCCGCGGCTTGTTCAGCATCGACGACCGCGCTATACCGCGATTGCTGAACGCCACGGCTATACGGTCGACGCGCGCGACATCAATACGCTGCGCGATGAGGCCGACTTCCTGGAAATGGTTTCTGCTGCGATTACCCGACGCAGCGAGACACGGGCAGAGTAGTCCTTATGGGTTTCTATACCGACCGCATCCTGCCCAGGCTGATTTCGGCCGGCATGAAGAACAAGGCCATGAGCAAACACCGGCCGCGTATTCCGGTGCTCGCCAGCGGCCGGGTTCTTGAAGTCGGTATGGGGCCCGGATTGAATATCCCCTACTACGACCGCAAGGTCACACACCTGTTCGGCCTGGAACCATCGGAATTGCTGCAGACCAGAGCGGCTGAACTGGCTGCCGCTACCAATAGCCCCTTTCCGGTGGAGTTTCTGACTGCTGGCGCAGAAAACATCCCGCTGGAGCGCGCCAGCATGGATTGTGTAGTGAGCACCTGGACGCTGTGCTCGATCCCGGATCTGGACCGGGCCCTGGCCGAGATCCGGCGGGTACTGAAGCCGGACGGCCAGCTGCTGTTTCTCGAGCATGGCCGGGCACCCGATGCTGCCGTTGCACGGTGGCAGGACCGGCTCGCGCCGGTATTTCGAGGACTGGCCGGCTGCAACCCGAACCGGCAAATTGACGCCTCGATTGAAGCCGCCGGATTTCGCTTTACAGACATCGAACGCAGCTATTTTGACGGGCCGCGATTCATCTCCTGGCACTTCGTCGGCCGGGCCACGCCGGACAAGCACTAGCCTGCCGGTTTTGCAGGCTGCATCGGAACTGGCAGAATGGCCGTTCCGCGGACTATCCCCACCACGACCTCAGCGAGCGATCCAATGATGGACAAGAAGAAGGGCGAGAGGCCCCTCGACGGCTACCGCGTTCTCGAAATGGGCCAGTTGCTGGCCGGCCCTTTTGCCGCCAGCGTGCTTGGCTATTTCGGTGCCGAGGTCATCAAGATCGAGCCACCCGGCAGCGGTGATCCGATTCGCACCTGGCGCGTGATGAAAGACGGCGTATCGCTGTGGTGGCACAGTCTCGGACGAAACAAGAAATCCGTAACGCTCGATCTGCGCACTCCGCGCGGCCGGAAAATCGCTCGCGAACTGGCACTTAAATCCGACATCCTGATCGAGAATTTTCGCCCCGGTACGCTGGAAAAATGGGGCCTGGGCCCGGCAGATCTCTGGAAAGACAATCCGGGCCTCATCTACGGCCGGATTTCCGGCTATGGCCAGGATGGTCCATATGCTGCGAAGCCTGGTTTTGCGTCGGTCTGCGAGGGGCTGGGTGGCCTGCGTTACGTCAACGGCTTTCCGGGTGAGGCGCCTGTGCGCCCGAATCTGAGCATCGGCGATACGCTGGGTGGCATTCACTGTGTGCTTGGCGTGCTGCTGGCGTGCATCCAGCGGGCAAAGGATCCGGAGCGACGTGGCCAGGTGATCGATGCAGCGCTTTATGAATCGGTCTTCAATCTGATGGAGGGTGTGGTCCCCGAGTATTCGGGCGCAGGCATTGTGCGTGAACCCTCCGGATCCACGCTTACCGGCATCGTGCCGACGAATACCTACAAGTGCCAGGACGGCAAGTTTGTCATCATCGGTGGTAATGGTGATTCGATCTACAAACGTCTGATGCAGGCGATCGGACGGACTGATCTGGGCGACGACCCACGCATGGCGGACAATGCCGGTCGCGTTGCCCACGAGAAGGAACTTGATGCGGCCATCGGTGCGTGGACGGCTTCACTGACTTCAGTTCAGGTGCTCGATGTGCTCGAAAAGGCAGTGGTGCCTTCCGGACCGA
>CAYJPG010000069.1:10938-15013 GCA_964371995.1 uncultured Chromatiaceae bacterium
GTTCGAGGAAGTGCAGGTCAACGGCGAAGCGCTCAAGATCCCGGCGATGATGCCGTTCCTCAGCGCAACACCGGGCCGCACTGAATGGCCTGGCGCAACAGTCGGCGAACACAATGACGAAGTGCTCGGCGATTTGCTCGGCTATGGAGCCGAAGAACGTCAGAAGCTGGCGCGCGACGGCGTGATCTGAGTGTCGTCCGGATCCTTCAGCCTGCCATTTGTTGACGACCTGGTCGGGCGCAGCCTCGCCGGGCTTGCTTTCAGTGAGTGCACTGGAGATGCGGGCGGACCTCTCATGCAACTAAAGGCCCTGGATGCGCCGCATGGAGATGCCGGTTTCGTGCGACTGTGGGTAGCCGAACCGGGCAGCTTTGCTGATCGCATGGTGCATTTCCGCCTGTGCGCGGGTCCGGTCGATACACAGCTGTTTTTTCTGTTCGGCCGTGCCGACAGCGTGATGCCGCATTTCCATGTGCAGGTGGTGCAGTTCTCGCCGGAGGCCTGTGTGTTCAATGCGGATTTCCTGCCGCGCGTCGATCCGGTCGACTATCCGGACTATTTCCGTCAGGTGTTCGCTCCCTTGAACATGCCGTACTGGAAAGCCATCAACGACTACCAGAACGTGTGTTCACATGCGCCAGGCAATCCGGCCATCGCCACCTACCTGTCGCACTGGTCCATTGGCACGAGTCGCCCCGCAACTGCAATCGAGCTTGCGAAGGTAACGCCAAGTATTCACGCTTATCTGGCGCACTGGCTGGCGTTGGCAAATACACTTCGTTTCGATGGCCCGGACGCGGAGGTCCTGCGCCGGCGCGATGCGAAGCACCTGGCGTGCTTTCTGGACGAGGACCTGGATCCGCGCGCCTGGAAGGGTGTCTATACCGTGGTCGGGAAGGAAGTCGGACAGCAGATCCGACAGACCATCGCAGAACCCCTGCATTAGACTGAAAAAATAAATTAACGACCGTAACGGGGCAGAACATGAAGATCGCAATCGTCGGCGCAGCGTATACCGGCCGGGCTGCTGCCCAGTACTTCAGGAGCAGCGGATACTCCGTCAGCGTCAGCACCACGCGGCAGGAACGTACGACCGACCTTGCCGAGGTCGCCAATCACATCGTTGTGATGAAAGGCAGCGATTCGGCAGCAATGGCAAGTCTGATCAGGGATGCAGATGTTGTGCTCCTGAGCATGGCGGGTGGACTCGGCGTCAAGGACGGCAAGCCATATATGGATCCGGCTGCTTACCGGGACGCCTATGTCGGTACCGCTGAAGGACTCATCGGTGCACTCTCTGCGGCACCGAAGCTCCGGCAGATCATCTTCTGCAGTTCCATGAATGCCTATGGCGATGCAAATGGCGTCAATCCGGTCGACGAAAACACGCCGGCGAATGCTGCCTCCCCTGCCGCCCAGGTATTTGTCGAGACCGAGAATAAACTGGCCGCTCTCGAAACAGATACTCTCAAGGTCTGTAATTTCCGTACCGGTACGATCTACGGCCCGGGTCGCGAGCACCGCAATGAGCTGAAGCACATCGCCGGCAAGCAGATTCCGTTTGACGGGCAGTCCGATGCCATGCTGATTCATCGGGACGATGTGGTGCGTGCCATCGGCTTTGCCATCGACCATCACCTGTCCGGACTCTACAACCTCTTTAATGACATTCCGGAAAACAAGGCAGACTTCTTTGCCCGGGTGGCGAGACGTGAGGGGCTGGAGCCAGTGATCTGGCTGGGTGTATTCAAGGGTCCGCACGGTGTGTCCAATGCGAAGCTCAAACAGGCCGGGTTCAGCTTTGCAGATCCGCTCGGCAAGCGAGAGAGCGAAATCCTGCTCGCATGATCCGATTCGCTGTCGCGGTCATAAATCAGACTGCGGCAGCATTCCGGCAAGGTGTGCACGATCATGCCTGAGTCGGCGTATGCCAGCCCACAGCGCCAGTCCGGTACTCATCACCTTGAGGGTCCGTCCGCGGCCCACTATCGCAAGCATGACCAGTATGGACCCGGATACCAGCAAACCTGGCATGGTCGTCAGCTGTTGCGCAATGCGGATGCCACGCTGGACTCCGCCCAGCTGTTCCTCGATATGACTGATTTCCCGGCGCAGCTGCTCGCGCTGGCTGTCGCAACGCCGCAGCAGCGTTGCGCGCCGCTGTTCAAGTCCGGAAAGACCAGCGTTCATGATCCGTTTCGCATCCCGCTTCTCAGGCGGTCGCTGTCTTTTTGCAGCTCGCCCAGTGTGTCGGCGAGCATCGGTGGTTTGCGGCGCAGTTGACTGGCAAGTTTCCAGCCACCGAGGCTTGCCATCAGGAAGAAGAAGGCCGTGACCAGGACAGATACGAGGATCCGCTGACTGTCCCAGAACGCGAATATCAGCGACAGGCCGGCCAGCAGGCAACCCATCCCGGCAAAGAACATCGTGAAGAAACCGATAGCGAGCAAACCGGCCGCCCGGCGAACCTCGACCTGCAGTTCAAGGGTCAGCAGTTCGAGGCGCGTCTGGCCTACATCGATGAGCGACGCCAGGACGTTGCTTATCGACCGAAGCAGTTTGCTGATCGGGCCTCCGGCTGAAGACGTGTTGTTTTCCATGACTGGTGCTTCCGCAACAGATGTCAACGCCGGTTGATCAGGATCCCGAGCAGCAGGCCGAGACCAGCAGCCATGCCAACCGCCTGCCAGGGGTTCTTGTGTACATACTCATCTGCCGATTCAGCAGCCTGCCTTGCCTGGTCAGTCGTCTTCTTCTGGATTTCCGACAGTCTTTCCCGGGCCTGATTCACCGAGGCCTTCGCCCGTGCGCGGACAGCCTCTATTTTTTCACCGGTCTGGCTTGCGGTAGCCTGTAGTAGCGCTTCCGCATCTTCGATAACCGTCTGCAAATCGCTGAACAGTTTGTCCTTCGTTACCTTTTCTATGTCCGTCACGTTGATATCCTCCGTTGGTCTGATTCTTCAGTGTACATGAGATGTAATCGACACCGCGCGGACCGGCACTTGTGCTTTGCTGCATACTCCGCATAGGGAAGCGCCTCAGGGATGATGACCGCGGAGGATATATGCGATTTGCTCGTGTTTTTGGTGCCTTGGCGGCAGGGCTTCTCATTGCGCAGAGCGTCATAGCGCAAAGCGCCCCGGACGGCGAAACCGCTCGGCAGCCTCCGGTTTCGGATGCAACGGCGCGCCTGATCGTCAAGCTGCGTCCGGCAGGTGATGAGCGCCTGCGCGGCCAGGCGCTTGCTGGCGCCGATGGCGCATCGAGCCGGGTCAGTGCGCTGGGTCAGCGTACAGGTCTCGGCCAACGATTGTCCCGGAGCTTGGGCGGCGACATGAGCGTGGTCCTTCTGGACAAGCCACTTGCAGGTACGGAGCTGGCGACAGCCCTCGCCTCACTACGCGCCGATCCGGAAGTCGAATTTGTCGAGATCGATCAGCGCCGCTACGCCCAGGCGGTGCCCACTGACCCGCTCTATGCGGACCAGTGGTATCTCCAGGCGGACCAGCCGTCTGCGGTAAATTTCACGGCCGCCTGGGATCTGACGACCGGCAGACCGGATACGGTTATCGCGGTACTCGATACGGGGGTGCGCTTCGATCATCCTGATCTGGGGCGATATGGCATCGATCCGGGTGGCCGGTTGCTGCCCGGCTATGATTTTGTCTCCGGGGAGTCCGCCAGCAGTTTTGTCAGTGCGAATGATGGCAATGGATGGGATGCCGATGCTTCTGATCCGGGCGACTGGGTGCGCGATGAAGACCCGGCGGGTCCGTTGGCGGATTGCGACGAGCACGACAGCTCCTGGCACGGTACGCGTGTTGCCGGCATGCTGGGGGCGATTACGGACAACAATACGGGCATTGCGGGCGCTATCTGGAACGCGCGCATCCTGCCGGTTCGCGTATTAGGCAAGTGCGGTGGCTACGACTCCGACATCATCGCTGGAATGCGTTGGGCTGCCGGATTGAGTGCTCCGGGGGCACCAGCCAACCCGACGCCGGCGAAAATCCTGAATCTGAGTCTCGGCGGTACCAGCAACTGCAGCAGCAGCTATCGTCAGACGATAACGG
>CAYJPG010000070.1:0-14975 GCA_964371995.1 uncultured Chromatiaceae bacterium
CCTCCAGGGAGTTCATGTCCTTCGCCACGCCGCGCTGGATGAGCAGGGCCTTCTTGCGCACGAAACGCAGCAGGCCCGAGGCACCCATTCGCGATGCACCCAGACCCGACAGCCGGAAGGCATTCTTGTCGACATCGAAGACTTCGGTGGTCAGCGCGCCGTCGTTGATACTGACCGAACCGACGATGAGCTGACGCGCGACGACCAGCGCCTCGGCCTCGTCGCCGAACACCGCCGCCGACAGGCCATAGACCGAGTCGTTGGCGAGCTGCACCGCTTCGCTGACATCGCCGAAGCTCATCACCGGTAACACCGGACCGAAAGTCTCCTCGGTCATCAACGACATGTCATGCGTCACGCCGGTTACGACGGTGGGCCGCAACCAGTAGCCGCCGCCATGTCTTTCGATCACGCCGCCGGTCGCTATATGCGCGCCCTTCTCCACCGCATCGGCCAGCTGTGCGGCGATGATTTCAGCCTGACGGGCAAAGATCAGCGGCCCAACCTGGCCGCTGCGGCTGTCCGGCCAGTTGAGCGGCACCGCTTCCGCACGCGCCACGAGACGCGTGACAAATTCCTTGCTGATCCGCGCATCCACATAGACACGCTCGAGTGACTGACAGGCCTGTCCGGTTGCCTGCACCGAGGCGCGCAACACGACCGCCGCAGCCCGGTCCGGATCTGCCGAAGCCAGCACGATGGCCGGGTCCTTGCCGCCGAGTTCGAGGAAGGCGGGAATGAAGCGCTCGGCACAGGCAGCCGCCACCTTGCGGCCGGTCGCCACGCTGCCGGTAAAACAGATGCCGTCCGCTGCACCGATCAGGGCGGCGCCCGTCGAGCCGTCGCCGGTGATGAAGGCACAGACGCCGGCCAACTCGGGAAACGCCGCCAGACTCGCCATCAGCGGTGCGATGAAACGCGGCGTCACCTCGCTCGGCTTGACGATCACCGCACAGCCGGCGAGCAAGGCAGGAATCGTGTCCAGCATCGACAGCAGGAAGGGAAAGTTCCACGGGCTGATCACGCCGATGAGCCCATAGGGCACGAACTGCGTCTGCGCATGTATTCCCGGCGTCATCGAGGGACGTTCAGGCGGTTCGACCAGCGCTGTTGTCGCCAGCGCTGCATTACCGGCAACCATGCCGCCCAGCGCATTGATCTCCTGCAAGGCCAGCAAGTGCCGCCCTGTGTCGGTGACCAGCGCGTCGAGTACGGGACCGGGTGCCGCCAGCAAGCGCGCCGACCAGGCCTTGATGACTTCAGCGCGGTGCGCCGGACCGGCAGCAGCCCATGCCACCTGGTTCGCCCGCAGCCGGGACGCCAGGGCGGCGATCTCCGCGGCACCGGCAACCTGAATGCGGTAGTCAGGCTCACCGGTGCGCGGGTTGCAGACCGGCAACTCGCGGGGGGCAGAAGGGGCCATGCTCAGGGTTTCCTGGCGTCGATCTTCTTCTTGAAATACGTCCAGCTGGTCTCGTTGGGCCGCTGGTCATCGAGCGGCGGCGGATTCCGGTATTCAGGATAGTTGCTGTTGATCTCGGCTTTCATCGTCGCCGACAGCTCATCCCACTTGTCGAGCTTGCGGCCGGCTGTATGGAAATACAGCATCCCCGCCCGATCACCCATTTCCATCCATGGCAGCCACGACGACAGACGCTGCCAGCTCACGGCAGTCCGGGCGGTATCACGCTTGCGGTCGTTGAGATCGTCGATATCGCCAAAGAAATTGAACAGCTCGGTCGCATGGTAGGTGCCACCGACATATTGCTGGTAGTCGCCAGCCAGCGGGTTGGGATAAAAGAGCGGCACCGGCGTGCTCAGCCACCACTGCTTGCCCAGCACCTCGAAAGGCAGATTGACCGGCTTGCCGTCGCGCCCGATCACCGAATAGTTGCCATTCACCGGATCATTCGCCACCTGCATGACTTCAACCGTCTTGCCGGTCCATGGATTGGACCAGGTCTTGAGAACCTCGCCGCTCACCGGGTCCTCGTAGAGCAGGATTTCACGGGTAACGAGACGGAAATCGACCTTGCTCTTTGCATTGGCCAGCGGCCCGCAATGACGGGTATTCATGCCCTCTACCCGGAACAGCAGGCGGTCCGGTTCGCCTGGCACACGACTGTAGGCCACGCCTTTCCAGTAGAAGGTCACCGGCTTGCCATCGACCTCCGAGCACTGGATGCGGCGCAAGGCTGCAATCTGTCCTTCAGGGGTTTTGAGGTCCAGCGGCGCTGCGCTCACCGCAAAACTCAGCAGGACGGCAAGCGCAAAGAAAAGCCCTGACATGGTGTTCTCCCGTTATTGAAGCGGGGACTTTAGCGCCGGTCCGGCCAAACGCCAACTTCAACTGCAGGCCTGTACATGTAGCGAACACCACACAGCCTCATGATATGCTCGAAGCACGACGTTTTGCACTGCCCGGACATTTTTCTCTGCACACAGGGAGCCTGTCATGCCTGCAGCAACGCACCCCGCATCGAAACTTTCCGCTGCCATCCTCCTTTCCCTCCCGTTGGCCCTGCCCGGTCTGGCACTGGCCGCGGACAAGCCCATCGAAGAAATCATCGTCACTGCGCAGAAGCGTGCACAGAGCATCGAGGACGTACCGATCGCGATTTCCGCGTACTCCGCGGAAACCCTGCAGATCGCGGGCATAGAGGACATCCGCGACCTCACCATGCTCTCGCCGAGCCTGGTACTCACCAGCACGCAATCGGAGTCTGCCGGCACCACGGCGCGCATCCGGGGTGTAGGCACGACGGGCGATAACCTCGGCCTGGAATCGTCGGTCGCGGTTTTCATCGATGGCGTTTACCGCAATCGGAACAATGTGGCGCTGACCGATCTCGGCGATGTCGAACGCATCGAGGTGCTGCGCGGACCACAGGGCACACTGTTCGGCAAGAACGCCTCGGCCGGCCTCATCAACATCATCACCAAGGGCCCGGATACGGACGAAATGCATGCCTATACCGACCTCAGCGCCGGCAACTACGGCTACTGGCGTCTGAGCGGCGGTATCACCGGCCCGGTCAGCGGCGACAAGCTTGCACTGCGGCTTGATGGCACCGTCACACAACGCGATGGATTCATCGACGAGCTGTCTACCGGCACCGAGTACAACGACCGCGACCGTTATCTGCTGCGCGGCCAGCTGTCGAGCCAGCTCAGCGATGCACTGAGCCTGCGCGTGATTGCCGATGTCGCACATCATGATGAAGCCTGCTGTGCGGCAGTCACCTGGAAGGCCGGCCCGACCGCCGCGCTGATCGGCATGCTCGGCGGCACCGTGATCAGCCCCGCCCGCCCCTATGACCGCCAAATGTACGCCAACACAAACCGTGGCTACGACCAGGGCACCGATGAATGGGGCGTGTCGGCCGAATTGAACTGGGACATGGGCGGCATGACGCTCACCTCGATCACGGCATACCGTGACTGGGATGCCGACCGGTCCCAGGACATCGACTTCACGAATGCCGACATCCTCTACCGGCAAGGCGGCACCTATGGCAACCAGTTCAGGACCTTCAGCCAGGAATTGCGCCTGGCCGGATCGGCCGGGTCTGTCGACTGGCTGGTCGGCCTGTACTATCTCAATGAGAAGCTCGATGTACGCGATGCGGTGCGCACCGGGCCCGCTTACGAGCCCTTTGCCAACGGCCTGATCCAGGCAGGCGGCGGACCGCCGGGCGCATTGACGCTGTTCACCGGCCTCGCGCCTGGCACGGTATTCACGGATGGCGATGGCGCCATAAGTGATGACTTCGGGCAGGATACCGACAGCTGGGCGGTGTTCACCCACAACATCTGGAACCTCAACGATAAATCCCGGATCACGCTCGGCCTGCGTTACACCGCCGAAGACAAGGACATGGACGCCGCGATTGCGTCTGACAACCAGGCCTGCGACATCATTGCGCAACGCATATCGCTCGGCGTCCTGACCGGCGCAACCGCACAGACCGCCCTGCGCTTTGGCTGCCTGCCGTTTTTCTCGTCGCTGGTCGATGGCAATTACAGCGCCAAACACTCGGATGACGAAGTCACCGGAACGCTGGGCTACGCCTACGACTTCAGCTCGGGCTGGCTCGGCTATGCCTCGTACGGCCGGGGCTACAAGGCCGGCGGCTTCAATCTGGACCGCGCCGGACTCAGCAATCCCTTCACCGGCACCCCGCCGGCTGCCACCCAGCTGGAGTTTGATCCTGAAACGGTCGATGCATGGGAAGTCGGCGCCAAGGGCATGGTGCTGGATACGGTACAGCTCAACATCGCAGCCTTCTGGAACGAGTTCGACGATTTCCAGCTGAATGCGTTTACCGGCACCAATTTTGTCGTCTCCAACATCGGTGGTGTGACCAGCAAGGGCGTGGAAATCGAAGCACAGACGCGGCCCCTGGATGAGCTCACGCTGGCCGGTGGCGTGACCTATGCCGATACGCGCTACGACAACGATGTTTCCGACCCGGTACTGCGCAACCAGCGGCTGACCAATGCGCCCTTCTGGAGCGCTACCGGTTCAGCAACCTGGGAACAGGCCGTGGGCAGCAGCATGCGGGGCTTTCTGAATCTCAACTTCCGCTTCAATGGCGACATGAATACCGGCTCTGACCTTGATGTCGAGAAGGAACAGACGTCCTACATGGTCTGGAATGGCCGGATCGGCTTTGGGCCCGACGACAAGCGCTGGCAGTTCGAACTGTGGGGACGCAACCTCTTCGATCGCGAATATCTGCAGGTCGCTTTCGATGCCCCGCTGCAGGGTGAAGGCACGGGCGCCGGATCAACACAGACCTTCGGTGCCTTCCTCGGCGATCCGCGCACCTGGGGTGCGACTTTCCGGTACAACTTCTGAGGCGAAGCGCTTCAGACCAGGAGCTGGTCGACTTTTGCGGCACAGATGAAGTCGTTTTCGGTGAGCCCGTCTACCGCATGAGTCGACCACTTCACGGTGCACTTGCCCCACACCACCTCCAGATCGGGGTGGTGATCCTCTGATTCCGCGATCCAGCCGACCGCATTGACGAAACCCAGCGTGCGCGCATAGTTTTCAAACGCAATGCTGCGCACCAGCCACTTGCCGTCGGCCGACAGTGTCCAGTCCGCATGCAGCGCGCGACGCAGTTCGGCAACCGCGGTTTGGTCCAGCGGCGGAACGCCGCCTTCACAGGGTTGGCAGCGCCGCCTCGCAAGTTTTTCCAGCTCGCTCATGAGTAGTCTCCTTCAGTTGTTACAGCGTAGTCAGGGCCACAAAGGTCCCGCCATTGCGTTCGCACAGCACGCGCATGAGATTGGCAAAGCGCGTACCGTTGCGATCCTGGCCAGCGGCGAACTGGGTGGGGAAGCCCACCGCATGGATGCGCACCAGCCGCTCGCCATCCTTGCCAGCGCCGTTGATACGGTCCACATAGCGCGCCACCGCTTCCACCTGGCCCTGCGGAAAATCGTCGCCATAGATATAGATGCTGATCTTGCGCCCGGGTTCATAATATGAATTGATCGCCTCGACGATACCTTCGACCGGACTCGAATCGCTGTAGGGATTCCAGTTTGCGAGCCGGCTGATGATGTTCTTGCGCACGCCGGGTGTATCAGGCATCCACTTCCCGGCATAGCTCGAGAACATGTACTTGCCCTCATCGTTCATCACCTGGATGCCGCGCAGCTTCGGATAGACGCTCAGCGTCTCGCTGATCTTCCGCAGCACCAGCTGCCAGGGCCCCTGGTACATGCTGCCCGAGGTGTCGATCACGAAGATGATGTACTCGCTGTCCACCGGAATGCCGCCGACCGTGGTGTCTTTCGGCGCTGGCCGGTAATTCGCCAGCAGGCGGCGCATTTCCTCGGTCAGGCGCTGCCGGGCGGCTTTCAGCTCACCCTCTTCAGCCGTATCCGGTACCGGCGCTTTTGTCGGCCGGAACTGGCCGCGGATCCGGGTCAGCTCGGCCTGCAGCTCTGCAATCGTTTGCTGGTCATCGCCACGCGGGCCCGACAGCTGGCTGGCAAGAATCACCGTCTGTGCATGGACCTCCGCGAGTTTTTTCTCGAGACTCGCGATGACTGCCAGGGCTTCCTCGCGGGTCGTCTGGATAGAAGCCGGTTCGAAGCGCATGGTGATCACCATTAACAGGATCACGGCGCCAAAGCCGCAGGAGATCGCGTCCAGGAACGACAGGTTCAGGTTGTCCGCTGGCTCGCGTCGTCGCCGTCTCATGGCCAGTCCCGCGAAGGCGTGAGGAACGAACCCTTGCTGGCTATAGCCAGCCGCCAGAAGAAACCGGCAGCATCCGGATCACCATCCATCGGATACAGCAGCACATTCACCGGCACACGGCCCGGCAACTCACGCACTGCCTGATTGAAAAATGCCGCGCGCTGGGAAGGTTTTACCTGTGTGACACCACCGGGCGCCTGTTTGCCCTGGGTCGGCAGGCCATCAGTCAGCAGATAGATATTGTCCGGCGCGGGCTTGAGCTGCTGCAGCGCTGCGAAAGCATTAAGCAGGCTCGTACCCTTGTCCGGCACCACCTTGCGCAGCTCGCTCACCGCCTGCTCCAGCGTGCCGGCAGCACCGGCTTCCAGCCAGTTGCCATCACTGCCCGCCACCACACTGTGCGCCTCTTCGTTGAACACATAGATCTGGAACCGGGTGCCGGCTGCGAACTGCGTGGTCAGCCAGTCCACCGCGGCGACCACCTGCCGCCACTTGGGCGCCTTGCGTTTGCGGGCATCCGGCATCGCCCGGTAGCGGACCACGTTCACATAGGTGCGCGCCAGCATGCTGGCCGAGGCATCGACGAGGATCACCACGCGCTTGCCGCCCATCTGCATGCCGGTCAGGTACTGCCGGTTGCCGTCACCGGTAAAACTGCGCACCCGGCTGCCTGAGCTCGTGGTCTGCTGGCTGGCCGTGAGCCGGCCCAGCCCTTCCTCCAGACGCTGTATGTCGGCGCGCAGTTGCTCCGGACTTTCTTTCTGCGCGACGCTGTCACCGGACTGCGCTGCGACTTTCGCGCGCATTTCGGCAATCCGCTGGCGCAGCTTCTCGATCTGCGCCGCGGCAGCCTCCGGCGAACTCACCGGACTGGCCTGCAAACGCGAGAGATTACTGCGCGCCTCCTTGAGTTGCTGATCAAGACTGCCGGCTTCAGCAAGCAGCTCTTCGCTGGCCCGTTCCGCTTTCAGCTGGACCTGGGCACTGATGATCATCAGGAACAGGATCGTCGCGCCCAGACCGCAGGCCATTACGTCCAGAAAGGCGAGGTTGAAGACGTTGAAGGATCTACGCGCCATTTCCGGACACTTCGGCAATGAGCCGCAGCTCGACCGGCGGTGTGCCCAGCATAATCACATCGCCCGCCTTGAGGACCGCTGCCGAATCCACGCGGTGCCCGTTCAGCAAGGTACCAAAGCGGCTGTGATCGAAAAGCATGAGCGTGCCGTTCTCCGTGCGCACCGTACAGTGATGACGGGAAACCCCGCGCAGCCCGGTATCCAGCGCCACACCCCACTCATCTGCAGTGACGCCGGTACCGATGCGGAGTGGCTCCGCCCCCAGACGGAAAGCGCGATGCCCGGCGAGCAGATGGCTTGCAGTGCGCTCACGGCGCTCCGCCGAAACGACGCTGGCTGACGCCCGCGCAACCGGGGGCCGGTCCCAGGGCAGTTCGGTCTGCACCACCGGTTCCACACCCCACCGGGGCACGATCCGGCTCAGGGCGCCCAACGCGGCGGCACCTGGTTCGAGGACATGGATTTCGCATTCCTGCAGGCGCATCAGGCACTCGATCACGCCGGGAAAGTCGGTCAGCCGCTGCGGAACCTGTACCACATGCGGGCCTCGCATCACGATCCGCGAGCGCAGGCGCTGCAACAACGGCTCGCAGGCTGCCGCCATGCGTTCCTTGAAATCCGCGGCGTCAATGGTCGCGCGAAACCTGTCGTTTCCGGACTTGAGTTCGAGCCGCGCATCGACATCGCGCGCCACCCGCCCCAGCCAGTCCGGCAAGTGGTTGAACAGCGCCTGTTCCATCTCCGCGCTGTGCAGCGGATCGAAGCGGCTGTACTCGATGAAACGCCGCGCGATCAGTTCCGTCGCCAGCCGCTGCAGCGATTCGATACCCAGGGACGGAAAAAACTCGCGCGCGCCGAGGCTGACCTGTCCGTTCTGGCGCATATGCGTCAGCGTCAGCGTGTGCAGCCCGGCATCGATCTGCAGCAACTCACGCCCCGGGAACTCGTTGCGCACTGCGGCCACCGACGCATCGACCAGGCCGAGTATCGGCACGTCATATTCGCGGCTTGTGCCGATCAACGCCGCAATCTGTTCAGGCGTCCACCAGGGTGGCGTGGCGCCGACGATCCCCTGCTGGCTGCTGGTGCCATACCGCAGCCACAGCCGCCGCAGATGCGCGCCGACGATCTCGGCATTCGACTCAAAGGCGCGCAAAGGCCTCGGCAGCGGTGTCGTAGTCAGGTCGCGCCAGTAACGCACGCTGGTCAGCCTCGGCCAGCGCTTGAGTACCGGCAGGGCAGCCGTGCCAAAGCGCGCTGGCCCGTCCGCAACCACGACGTAGGCCGGCTCAACGTGCAGCAGACCAGCCTCGTTCGCGACCGCAATGGCCGCATCGTTCAGGTCGATAGCCAGAGGCGGACTGACAAGCGGCGTATTTTCCACCGGATCAGCTCACCTGCAGGTGGCGGATCAGGTGCTCATCGAGATAGTTTTCCGTCTCAAAAGACAGCCGCTCCTGCAGCAGCTGGAGCTGGTGGACGAGAAACATCAGCAGGATACTGATCAGCAGCGCGACCAGCGTGGAGTTGAAGGCCACGCCCAGGCTCTCGGTAACGCCGCTGATATCGCCGGACACTGCCTTGTTGGCCACGCTTAGCGCATCGCCGATACCGCGCACCGTACCGATGAATCCGATCGACGGAATCGCCCAGAGGATATAGCGGACCATCGACAGCTCGGCCTCGAGCTGCTCACCACCCGACATCACTACCGTGTGCGCCGAAGAAGACGCGTCCTGAACATTGTGTGTGGCGCCAAAGCGCTGCAGGGCATTGAGCAGCGCGCGCGGCAGCAACAGGCCTTGATCGGCCGCCGGCAGCGTCTGGATCTGACGGATGTAGTTACGCGTATCCTCGGGCAGGATGCGCATGCCTTCGGCGATCGGCACCAGTTCCTGATCGAGGATCTGCCGCTCGCGACTGACGTTGCGCGCCTTGTAGCCCATGATCGACAGCGCCCACAGACCGAGCACGAAGCAGGATTCCTGTTCGTAGTCCTTGAGCACGATGTACCAGGAACGTTGTGGCGTGTAGCTCGCGTCCTGTTTCACCATCTGCCGGTTCTGTTCGATCACCGCCTGCGCGTTCGGCCAGACCAGGGTGACGTACACCGCATGTACCAGCAGTACGGACAGCAACAGCGAGAACAGCTGAAAGACGAACTCGGCAGAGAAGGTTCTTTGCATGGCGTGGCTTCCAGTCGGCAGGTTCAGATATCCGAAGGCAGGGCGACACCGAGATCGGCAGGCAGCGGCTTGTCAGCCGCCACTTCACCGGGATCCGGGCCGCCGCCGAGCACTTTCTCGACATTCTTCAGTTCAGCTTCAACCTCGGCGGTGGAGAGGTCCCTGACCGGCTCCACAACGGTTTTGCCGGCCGCGGCACTGGCCGTGCCGGTCGCTGCCGCTTCTGCCGCTGCATCGAGCTTCAGCACAGAAGGCGGGCCACTGCCGATACGACCGGCCGCCCAGGTGAGGCCAAGGCCGAGTGCGATCACCAGCAATGTGCGCCAGACTTTGCTCAACATGGCCTATCGCTCTTTATCATCTGCTGTGCGTGCGATCCGGAAGCCGACATCGAGACGGCCGCTGTCGCCGAAATCGCGATACGACAGGCGCAGCTCGCTGATGCCACTGTGGCGCCAGCCTGAACCACGGATCACATGATACTGCCCATCAGCCGGCCCGGTGGGATCGACAGCCAGCGCTCCGCCGGAGGGATAAACGGTGTAACGGTCGTTCACCCATTCGGCAACGTTGCCGCCCAGATCAAACAGGCCCAGCGGACTGGGGCTGAAGCTGCCGACAGGCGCCGTCACGGCATAACCGTCGCTGTAACCGGTGAGCACATTCGCGACCACGCCCTGTGCAGTGCGGTCGGCATAGTTTCCAGCCCCGGCCGGCGGCGGCATCGCATTACCCCAGGGATATCGGCGACTGCCCCCACCCCCGTTGTAGCGTGCGGCCCACGCCCACTCCGCTTCGGTGGGCAGACGGTAGCCCGCGGTGACCGGCGTGGCCAGCACCAGCTGCCCGGCAAGCTCGGCATAGGCACGCGGGCGCGTCTCCTGGTCGCTGAGCCAGTTGCAGTAAGCCGCAGCATCCTGCCAGCTCAACATCACCACCGGGTGACTGCCGGCAGCCAGCTGCTGATACTTCTCCGCGCCCGAAGTGTGCTTCGGCTGGAAGGCGCGGTACTGGGTGTTCGTCACCTCGCGCGTGGCGATATAGAAAGCGCGCGTCAGCCGCACATCGCGCTCGGTCTCGTTGGCCCGCCGGCCCTGCTCGCGACGCGGTGCGCCCATGCGAAACTCACCCGGCTGGACCAGGCGCATTTCCAGGCCCTGCGAAGTCGTCACGGTGCGCGGCGTCGCTGCGATCACCGCCTGCTGTGGCGTCAGCAGCCTGGCTGTGACTTCCTGAGGCTGGCCCGGTTGCGGCGTCACCTCGGTGACATAGGGCGCAAAGCCAGGCTTGCGAAACTCGAAACGATGCGGAAAAGCCGGCAGCGACAGTTCGCGCGATCCGCTTCCCACTGACTTGCCATCGACCAGCAGCTCGGCATCGGCTGGCTCGCTGCTGACACGGACCACGCCGATGCGCGCAACGAGTTCGACGCGCAGCGTTGCACCCCGGCTGTTGACCAGATCCACGCTGCGCGACACCGCTTCGTAGCCTGGTTTGCTCAGCGCCACCGTATAGCTGCGCCCGGGCGGCAGACCGGTCTCCAGCGGCGTCACACCACGATAGCGGCCGGCTACCGTCACCGTCGCGCCCGGCGGTTCGCTGACGATGCGCACCAGACCGTCGGCCTGTTCCAGCTTCAGCACGTCGAGCTGCTGCGGCTGATTGGCCACTGCCGTAACCCGGTGCCTGAGTGTCTTGAAGCCGTCTTTCTCGAAACCCAGCGTGCGCTCGCCGGCCAGCAATTCCAGCTTCGCAGGCGTCGTCCCCGCCGGCGCGCCATCGACAAAGATGGCAGCGCCCTCCGGCGCCGTGTTGACCGCCACCTCGGCCCAGTCAGGCACCAGCCGCGCCTCGATAGCCTGCAGAACACCGCCGCCCTCCACCGTCAGCTCCGTCTCGTAAGCCTGGTAACGCGGAGCCGCGACACGCAGCTTGTGGCTGCCGGCTTGCACATCGATGGCGCGTGTCGGCGTACGCCCTGCGCTCACGCCATCGATCGTGACCTCGGCAGCGACTGCGGGTGTCGTGCTGACCACCAGCTGACCCGGCAATCGCTCCAGGCGCAGGCTGAAATCCTGGCTGGGCGCATCCGTCACTTCGATGCTTATGTTGCCCGGCGCATAGCCCTCTGCCGTCGCAATCACGGCGTAAGACCCGGGACGCAGCAGATAACGACCGGCAAAACGCAGGTCTGGAACGCCCCGCACGTCGAGGACGGCCACAGGCGGGTCTACAGCGATCAGCACCGCACGCGAAGTGAGCAACCAGAACGCGCACATGGCGAGCATGAGCAGCGCGGCCCAGATCGCCGGCACACGCCAGCGCGGACTTGCGCGACGCTTGAGTGCCCTGACCGGCGCTGCTGGTGCCGAGTCTCCTGTTGCCGGCGCTGCAAGGTCCTGCACCACTTCATCGGGCGGCAGCGTGTCGTAATCCACACCGCTGAAGCGCAGCCTGAATTCGAGCGCATCAGTACCGAAGGCGCAGCGGATGCGGGCGCTGCCGATGCCGATCTCATCACCATCGCTGAGCCAGCGCGTCCCGGTGAGCGGCGCCTCATTGACCGTGACCTGCACACCGGTGGGTTGCAGGAAGGGCCGGCCATCGAGCAATCCCATCAGCGCATGACTCTGCTCGACAACCGGACCCGGCAGCCGGATCGCAGCGGCCGGGCCGGTTCCTATGCGCAGCGGCAGGTCGGCTTCGCCGAAGCGGCGCGTGCCGGAAGCATCATGTACGACGATGGCAGGACTCAAATCGATTCCTCACAGCGGATCACCACGGGCAGCATGTTGCCGGCCGGATCCACACGGATGTTCCGCCGGACATCGCGGTAGCCATCGCGCGTGCCGACCACCACATAGGGTCCCGGCCGCAGTTCCAGCGTACGGCTGCTGAACACGCCGAGCGTACCGACCTTGTAGATCACCACATTGGTCTGGTTGTCGGATTCGAATTGTACGGGCACCGGCTGCGCAGAAATCTTCAGCTGTGCGTTCAGCCGCTCGATCTGTGCGCTCAGCACCGGGCCTGGTGCCGGCACAGCAGAGGCCTGCGCCGCGAGCTGTCGCGCCGGGCCTGCGATCGCATCGTCATTGAAGCGGTCGGCACGCGCCAGGGCCTTTTCAAGCTGCTGGTTCAGGCTGGCGCGCGCCTGCGCTTGCGCCAGGCCCTTCTGTGCACCGATCAGATTGGCATCGATATCCAGCATCGCTTCATATTGAGCGACTGCGCCCTGCCACTGTTCAGCCGCCGCCAGCTTCTGTGCTTCTGCCTGCAGTGTCGCGATGCGCTCGCGCCGCTCTTCGGCAACCAGTTGCGCGAGCGCATTTTTCGCACCCGGATCTTCGGGCCGCAGCCCTGTCGCGACGTCGATGGCCTGTCGCGCTTCCGCGAGTCGTCCGGCAGCCAGCGCGCCCAGTCCGCGCGACAGCGCGCGCTCGAAATCTGCTGCGGAGCTGTCGACCATCGGCGACTTTGTGCGCGGAGCCGGTGGCGGCGCTTTGGCCGGCGCATCAGCCACGACGGGTGCGGGTGGCGATTCCTGTGCCGGCGCCGGGTCCGCAACTGTTTCCGGCAGAGGCGGCGGCGCGGGTACTGCTACTGATTCCGGTGCCGCTGCCGCAGGTGGCGGAAGAACCACCGGCCGTTCGCTGACCAGCTTCGGCAGGATAAACAGCACGCCGGCCAGACACGCGAGCAGCACAAGGCCACCGGCATAGACCAGCCAGGCGGGCAGACCCGCGGCAGCCTGGCGGCGCAGCCGCTGAGGAGCCGCAAGCGCAGCCGAGCTATCGGCGGCGCTGCGTCCAGGCCCCTGCTCGTCGTCCAGCAATATTTCCTCAAGGACCGCACGTACTGCCGCCATGCCCGCCGGCCGACGTGCAGGCGACTTCTCCAGCAGCGCGGCGACCAGCTGGACAAGTGCCAGCGGCAGCGCCTGGCCCGAGCCATCGACACCGAGGCGGGCCGGAACCTCGGTGCGTATACGCTCTGGCGTGATACCCGGATGCAGGGGTGGCTCACCGGACAGCAGGTCGTGGAGCAGTGCACCGAGCGCATAGACATCATCACTGACCGCTGGTGGCGCGCCGTCCAGCTGCTGCGGACTCGCAGCCGACAGCGACACCGCGCCATCGGTACCGAGCGCCGCCATCTGGAAATCACTCAGCCGCCAATGTCCTGCCATGTCGCAAAGCAGATTGCCGGCCTTCAGATCACCGTGGACCACGCCTTGTGCATGCGCGTACTGGAGTGCGTCGACCACTTCGATCACGGCCGCAACGATGGGCTGCCAGGCAGCGCCGCGCAGTGCACCGGGATCGGCACCGATGACGGGCTCCATGGAAATGCAGCAGCGCGCGCCATCCACATACACCGCGTGGATACGCGCGATGCCCGGATGCACGAGCCGCTGCAAAGTCCGGAGATCGCTGTGCAGCGCATCGGCCAGTCGGCACGCCGCTGCCGCATCAGCCGCAGGAATGATCTTCAGCGCGACCTCGGTGGCAAGCACCGGATCTTCGGCCAGCCAGACTTCAGCGCTGCCGCCACGACCGAGCACGCGGATCAGACGAAAGCGCCCGGCCAGCACCAGACCCGCGGCAAGTTCTGACATGCGCTGCGGAAACTACCCGGCAGGCGGGCTGATGACCGCCGCTTCTGCGGCATCGACGCCAGGGGTACCGGTTTCTGCGGAATAGATCTCGCGGAGCAGCCGGCGCCATTCCTGATAGCGCTCCTCGGCCGTACCGGTCAGACGACGCGTCTGGCCTTCGACTTCGACGACCACGGATTCCGCTTCGGAATTGAAGGAGCCGCCGAGTTCCTTCAGCGACTCGCGGCTGACGTTGGCCTCGGTATTCTTGCCCAGTCCGCTCTTGATGCCTTCGATGCCTCCCATCACGCCGGTCATGGTGATCGCACTGTTATCACCGCCAGAACCCTCGTAGATGATCGCGGCCAGGATTGCCAGTGCACCCGCCGAACCGCGCACGAATGCCGAGCGTTTCAGATCCCGATAGCGGATCACTTCCTCGCGCGACATCTTGCGCCAGTCTTCATAGGGCTTGCCGATTTCGTAATAGAGGTTGGCGTAGTACTCGTTCAGGGTATCGACGAGGGTGTACTCGCGCTCCCTGACCGCGTGCATGCGGCTGACCATCGGATCGTCCGTGGCCGGCAGGCGCCGCAACTTGTAGATACCCGTGCGGTCCTGCTCCAGCAGGCCGGCGAAGGCCTCCGGTACGAGCTGCGCCCCGTAGCGCAGTTCGGCCACGTTGCGCAGCGTACGGAGCTCGCTCGCCGACATCTTCTGGCGAATCGCCAGCAGGTCGTTGGCGAGCTCGTTGTAGAGCGTCTGATAGGGATCCTGCCCTGGCTCGCGGATTTTCGAATAGGCCTTTTCCGGCACCTGCACTGTATAGGCCTTGTTCAGCCATTCGCGGCCGGTGGCATCCCAGGCACCGATATGTACGCTGACATCCAGTC
>CAYJPG010000071.1:0-14752 GCA_964371995.1 uncultured Chromatiaceae bacterium
GTCTACTTCTGTGACCCCTCCAGCCCCTGGCAGCGAGGCAGCAACGAAAATATGAATGGTCTGCTGCGTCAGTACTACCCAAAAGGCGCGGATCTTTCAGAAGTAACGCAGGCTCAGCTCGACCTCGTTGCGAAGAAGCTCAATACCCGTCCTCGAGCAACCCTTCACTGGAAGACACCAGCATGTATTCTTGGCTCCAGTGTTTCGTTGACCCATTGAGGCCAAGTAAACCATGTGTCCGGTATGGACCCGCAAGTGATTGGTCGGGGTGACAGGATTCGAACCTGCGACCTCTTGCTCCCGAAGCAAGCGCTCTACCAGGCTGAGCTACACCCCGAACGGTGTCTGGTGCTGACCGGTCTGGGCCGGCAGCTGGAATCGGGCGCCATTTATACGCGGGCCGCACGTGAGCGGCAAGGGAGATCTGGCTGGCGGCTCAGTAACGCCGCTCGACGGCAAACTCCGCCAGGTCGATGAGCGCAGTCCTGAAGATCGAATCCGGTACCCGTTCCAGCGCCAGCTGCGCTTTGTTGGCGCACTCACGCGCCTTGGCCACCGTATAGGCCAGCGCACCGGTGGACTGGATCGCGGCCTGAATTGCGTTGATTTCCTCAAGTCCGCCATTCTCGATAGCCCGGCGGATCATCAGCTGCTGGCGTGGCGATCCGCGCAGCAGCGCAAATATGAGGGGGAGGGTGGGTTTGCCTTCGGCCAGGTCGTCGCCGATTTTCTTGCCGAGCTCACCGGGGACCGCATCGTAGTCCAGCGCATCGTCGACCAGCTGGAAAGCCAGACCGAGTTGCCGCCCGTATTCGACAAAGGCGTCCTCGACGGCGCGCGTCTGTGCAGCAAGGATGGCGCCGATCTGCGCACCGGCTTCAAACAGCCGGGCAGTCTTGCGGTAAATCACATCCATGTAACGCTGTTCGGTGGTGTCTGGGTCATTGCAGTTCATGAGCTGCAGGACTTCACCTTCGGCAATGGTATTGGTGGCGTCGGCCAGCACATCCATGATGCGCATCTGGCCGACCTGCACCATCATCTGGAATGCCCGTGAGTACAGGAAGTCGCCGACCAGCACGCTGGCCTCATTGCCGAACACGCTGTTGGCCGTGTCCTGGCCGCGCCGCAGGTCCGAGGCATCGACGACGTCGTCATGCAGCAGGGTTGCGGTGTGGATGAATTCGATGATCGCGGCGGTCGTGATGTGCCTGTCGCCCTGGTAGCCGCAGGCCCGGGCAGAGAGCAGGGTGATCAGGGGGCGCAGGCGCTTGCCGCCACTGCCGATAATGTAGTGGGCCACACTGTTGACCAGTGCAACATCGCTGCTCAGACGCTGGGTGATCTCCCGGTCGACCGCCGGCCAGTCGTCGGCCACAAGGGCGCGTACTGCTTCCAGGTCGAAGCGGGAGTATTCAGGTTGGACTAGATGCATTGCGAAACGAATAATGCCCGCGATGGTCTGCCGTGTACACATTGCCGCCTCAGTAATTCTAAGTATTGCCAGCGCCCTGCTGCCGGTACAGGGGGCGCTGGCTTTCGGGCCCGCGGGGCACCGCATCGTGGGCGATATCGCCGATGCATACCTGTGCCCGGGCACCCGCCGGGAACTGGCCCCACTGCTCGGCACGATGAGTCTGGCTGAGGCCGGCGTCTGGCCGGACCAGCTGCGCTCCCGTCCCGAGTGGGCGCACAGCAAGCCCTGGCACTACATCAATGTTGCCGATGGCGGGTCGGTAGCAGCCCAAGCCCAAGCCTCAGACGACAACGTACTGGCGGTGCTGGCGCGCTTTGAGGCGGAACTGCGCGACCGGCGGCTGCCCGCCGAGCAGCGCTCGATTGCGCTGCGGTTCATCGCCCACCTGGTCGCGGATATCCATCAGCCCCTGCATGTGGGACGAGCGGAGGACCGGGGCGGCAACGATATTGAAGTGATCGTGCGCGGCAAGGCCACGAATCTGCATGCGGTCTGGGACGGGTTGGCGCTGTCTGCTGCGGATCGGCAACGCCCAGCCGATTATGCCCGCCGGCTCGGGCAGATCGATACCGCAGAGCTGCGGCGCTGGCAGGTGGCCGAACCGCTGCTCTGGGCAGACGAATCCATGGCGCTGCGCCCGGTCATTTATGCCTTTAGTCGGGAATTCACCCCGTCTGTCCTCAGTCAGTCCTATCTGAATTCGGTCCGAACCACGCTGGATCAGCGTCTGGCGCAGGCCGGGGTTCGGCTCGCGGCGCATCTTAATGCTGTATTTGATTGCCGTACCCGTTGAACCATGGGCGCTGATTCACTAGAATTCGCGCTCATTTCGCGTGGCCGTCAGTCGGCCCACCCTGGAGATTTATCAGATGTACGCTGTTTTCAAGACGGGCGGTAAGCAGTACCGCGCGAGCCAGGGCGATCGCCTCAAGGTAGAGAAGCTGGAGGCCAGCGCTGGCGATACGGTTGAGTTCAGCGATGTGCTGATGGTTGGCGAGGGTGCTGAGGTCCAGATTGGCAAGCCGAGCATCGACGGCGCACGGGTCACCGCCAAGGTGGTTGCCCAGGACCGTACTGGCAAGATCAGCGTCATCAAGTTCAAGCGGCGTACCACCTACAAGCGCATGAAGACCCACCGGCAGGATTTCACGCTGGTGGAGATCACGGCAATTGCGGGCGGCGCGGGCTGAGCAACGCAGGTTCCCGACGCCATTCGATTCAGACGGCAAGACGATACGGAGTTAATCAGTCATGGCACACAAGAAAGCAGGCGGCAGTACCCGGAACGGACGCGACTCCGAGTCAAAGCGCCTGGGCCTCAAGAAGTTTGGCGGCGAACAGGTCATCGCCGGAAATATCCTGGTTCGCCAGCGCGGTACGGAGTACCACCCGGGCAAGAACGTTGGCCTCGGACGTGACCACACGCTGTTCGCCAAGGCGAACGGGGTAGTCAATTTTGAGGTCAAGGGTGCCTCCAGTCGTCGCGTTGTGAATGTCATTCCGGCCGTCAGCGCCTGAGATTGACCACAACGGCGGCCGATAAAAAACCCCGCATTCGCGGGGTTTTTTGTTCCCGCAGCTTGAGCCCAGGTATCCGGTACAACGCATGAAGTTCGTGGATGAAGCCAGCATCAGTGTCATCGCCGGCAACGGCGGGCGCGGCTGTGTCAGTTTCCGGCGTGAGAAGTTCATTCCGCGCGGCGGCCCGGACGGCGGTGACGGTGGCGACGGCGGCAGTGTCTGGTTTGTCGCCAGTCGCGGGCTCAATACGCTGGCTGACTTCCGTTTCAACCGGCGCTTCGCTGCAGAGAATGGTGAATCCGGTATGGGCAGCCAGTGCACCGGGCGTGGCGGGGTTTCCCTGTACATCCCGGTGCCCGCCGGTACCCGGATCATCGAAGCGGATACCGGTGAGCTGCTGGGCGACCTGACGCAGGAAGGCCAGCAACTCATGGTGGCGGCCGGCGGCAAGGGTGGTCGTGGCAATCAGCATTTCAAGAGCAGCGTTAACCGGGCGCCGCGGCAATCCGGGCCGGGCACGCCGGGCGAGCGACGCACGCTGCGCCTGGAACTCTCCCTGCTCGCGGATGTGGGGCTGCTCGGCAAACCGAATGCCGGCAAGTCGACCCTGCTGCGCGCGGTATCGGCAGCCCGGCCACGGGTTGCCGACTATCCCTTCACGACGCTGCATCCGGGCCTCGGTGTGGTGTCGGTGGGTCCGCTACGCAGTTTTGTGATGGCGGATATCCCCGGGCTGATCGAGGGTGCCGCTGAGGGTGCCGGGCTGGGTACTCGCTTCCTGCGTCATCTGGGCCGCACCCGATTGCTGGTGCATCTGGTGGATGCGGCACCCTTTGATGGCAGCGACCCGGCACATGATGCTTGTGTGGTGGTTGGCGAACTTGAGCGCTTCAATCCGGATCTCGCTGCCCGTGAGCGCTGGCTGGTGCTCAACAAGACGGATCTGCTCGACGAGGCTGGCATCGCAGCGGCCGAGCAGGCCATCAGCGCAGCACTCGGTCAGACGGACAGGATTTACCGTATCAGTGCGCTGACCGGTGCAGGGACGGTCAGGCTGGCTGCAGATCTGATGACGCGGCTGGAGCAGATGGCCGCGGAAGTTGCTGATCCGGAGATCAGCTCTTCTTCGACACCTTCTTCTTAGTTACTTTCTTTTTGGCCTTCTTCTTCGTGGCGGCCTTCTTCGTTACGATTCCGGTACCGGGTGCCGCCGAGGCCAGGTTCTTGATTGCCTTGTTCAGGCGGCTCTTGTGACGGGCAGCCTTGTTGCGGTGGGTCAGGCCCTTGTTGACCATGCTGTCGAGCGAGGCGGCGCTGGCTTTGAAGGCCGCAACAGCTTCAACGACTGAGCCGCTGTCCAGCGCTTGCGTTACCTTCTTGATCGTGGTCCGCATCCGGGAGCGCAGTGCCACGTTGTGCTGGCGGCGCTGCTCGGCCTGTTTGGCTCGTTTTGCTGCTGACTTGGTATTGGCCACAGGGTGTATCCGTAATGTGAAAGGCTTGAAAAAACGGGCATCAGACCCGCTGATGCCGTGTGCGGCAGACCCCGCAACAGGCGCGCATTCTTTGGTTTCCCCCAGGGGATGTCAATAGTTGCAGCCCGATCAGCCCGGCCTCCGAGTAGACTTGCGGCCCAATGAGCACGACTCCTGAACCCGTGAACGCTGCCCCCACTGGTCTGCAGCCCCCAAGTGGCAGAAAGCTGCTGCGATCGACCGGTACTGTCGGCGGATTCACGCTGCTGTCCCGGATTCTCGGTCTGGTGCGCGATGTGGTGTTCGCCCGGTTGTTCGGCGCTGCCGAGCTGATGGACGCGTTCTTCGTCGCATTCCGCATCCCGAACATATTCCGCCGCTTCTTCGCTGAAGGCTCGTTTTCCCAGGCCTTTGTACCGGTCTTTGCCGAATACGATGAGAAGGGCGACCACAGCGCTGTTCAGGAACTGGTCGATCGGACTGCCGGCACGCTGGGCGTCATCCTGTTCGGGATCACCGCGCTGGCCGTGATTGCGGCTCCGGTCTTTATCGCATTATTTGCGCCCGGTTTTGTCGCCGAGAGTGGCGCAGCTGATACGGATCGGTATGCGCTGTCCGTGGACATGCTGCGCTGGACCTTTCCCTATCTGCTGTTCATCTCGTTCACGGCGCTGGCCGGCGGAATCCTGAATACCTATCAGCGCTTCACCGCGGCGGCCTTTTCCCCGATCCTGCTCAACGTGGTCCTGATCGGCTTCGCTGCTTTTGTGTCGCCACTCTACGCACGACCCGGTATGGCGCTGGCGGTGGGTGTGTTTACGGCGGGCGTGGTGCAGCTGCTATGCATGTTGCCTTCGTTGATGCACATCCGGCTCATGCCGCGCCCGAAACTGGGGTTCGGGCACCCCGGGGTGCGCAAGATCCTGCGGCTCATGCTGCCGGGCCTGTTTGGTTCATCGGTAGCCCAGATCAGCATCCTGCTTGATACGCTGATTGCCTCACTGCTGGCCACCGGCAGTATCAGCTGGCTCTACTACTCGGACCGGTTGATGGAGTTTCCACTCGGCGTATTCGGCATCGCGCTCGCGACCGTGATGCTGCCCAACCTGTCCAGGCAGCATGCCAACGGGGCCGCCGCGAATTTTGGCATGGCGCTCGACTGGGCCATGCGTCTTGTGGTGCTGGTCGTTACGCCGGCGACCGTCGGCCTGATGCTGCTGGCCGGGCCGCTGCTTGCCACGCTGTTTTATGGGGGCCGCTTCGGGGCCGGCGACGTCGAGATGGCGACCTGGAGCCTGGTTCCCTTCGCAGCAGGTCTCATCGGTTTCAGCATGGTGAAGGTCCTGGCACCGGGCTATTTTGCCCGTCAGATCACGACCACGCCGGTGCGCATCGGTTTGATCGCGCTCGGTCTCAACATGATTCTGAATGTCGTGATAGTGGGGCCGTGGGTGCTGATGGGCTGGCCTGCGCCCCATGCAGGTCTGGCTGCGGCAACTTCGCTCTGTTCCTTTATCAACTCGGGTCTGCTGTATCGCGGACTGCGGCGCGAGGGGGTCATTAGTCCGGCACCGGGATGGGGCCGGTTTCTGCTGCGGGTAGCCGTCGCGGTCGGGATACTGGTGGTCGTGCTGGTCGAGGCGGTTCCGCCGACCAGCGCCTGGCTCGAGGCGGACTTCTGGACGCGCTGCCTGTGGCTGGCTGCTGCCGTCACGGGTGGCGGATGCACGTACTTCGCTGCCTTGTTCGCGGTGGGATTCCGCATCGGGGACATGCGCATGCAAAGTGCAGCCCGGACCTTATAATCCAGCCTTCTCTGGCGCACCGTGTTTCCATGCAAGTGTTTCGCCGCCCGCGACCGGGTGTCAACGCAGTGTTGCCCGGGTGTGTTGCCACGATCGGTGTGTTCGATGGCTTTCACCTGGGTCATCAGCGCATTCTGGACAGGGTGCGTAGCGAGTCGCTGCGCCTGAAGCTGCCGTCGCTGGTCTTCAGTTTTGAGCCGACACCGCAGGAAGTCATGCGTCCAGAGCAGGCGCCGGCTCGCCTGATGGGCTTTCGTGACAAGGTCAGCTATCTGCGTGCGAGCGGTATCGACTGCTTCTTCTGTCCGCCCTTCGACCAGACCCTGAAGCATTACTCGCCGGAGGAGTTCATCGACCGCTTGCTGACCGGTACGCTGGCCGTACGGCATCTGGTGATCGGTGACGATTTTCGCTTCGGACGGGGCCGGGCCGGTAACATTGCCGATCTCAAGGCGGGCGGAGCCCGATGCGGCTTTGGCGTGGAACAGGTCGGCAGCGTGATCCAGGATGGTATTCGCGTGTCGAGTACCGCCGTTCGCGCCGCCCTCGCTGCTGGTAATCTGCCGCACGCCCGTGAGCTGCTGGGGCGAAATTACCGGATGAGTGGTCGCGTGGTCGCCGGCCGGCAGCTGGGCCGGCAGCTTGGTTTTCCAACGGCGAATATCCGGCTGAATCGACGCCAGAGTCCGCTGGCCGGCATCTTTGCGGTGCGCGTGCACGGACTCGACAGTTCGCCGCTGGATGCAGTGGCCAGTCTGGGCACCCGGCCGACGGTGGCTGGCGTCGAGCCGCTGCTGGAAGTGCATATTTTTGACTTTGATTCGGATATCTACCGGCAACGGCTTGAAGTCGAGTTCGTTGCGCATTTGCGCAATGAAGAGCGCTTTGCCGATCTCGAAGCCTTGCGCCGGCAAATGGAATGCGATGCGGCTGAAGCGCGCCGCCTGTTGACAGGGACACACACGTGACCGACTACAAAGACACACTGAATCTGCCGCAGACGGCCTTCGCCATGAAGGCCGATCTCGCCCGGCGTGAGCCACAGATGCTGGAGAGCTGGGCCAGTCGTGATATCTACGCCCAGATCCGCAAGGCAGCTGCCGGCCGCCCGCGTTTTTTGCTGCTTGATGGCCCGCCCTATGCGAATGGCGATATCCATATCGGTCATGCCGTCAACAAGGTCTTGAAGGACATCATCGTCAAGTCGAAGACGCTGTCCGGCTTCGATGCACCCTATATTCCCGGCTGGGATTGCCACGGCCTGCCCATCGAGCTGCAGGTCGAGAAGAAATTTGGCAAGGTTGGTGAAAAGCTGGCGCCGGATGAATTCCGCAAGGCCTGTCGTGAATATGCGCTGAGCCAGGTCGACAGCCAGCGCCGTGATTTTCGCCGGCTCGGTGTACTCGGCGACTGGGACCGGCCATATCTCACGATGGACCGGCGCTTCGAGGCGGAGCAGATTCGCGGCTTCGCAAAGATAGTCGCCAACGGACATCTGCACCGGGGTTACAAGCCGGTGCACTGGTGCCTGGACTGCCGTTCGGCGCTCGCCGAAGCTGAGGTCGAGTACATCGACAAAACCTCGACAGCGATCGACGTCGGTTTTGCCGTACTGGACAGCGCTGAACTGCACCGGCGGGTCGGGCTCAGCGGATCGGCACCGGTGATGGTGCCGATCTGGACGACGACAGCATGGACACTGCCCGCCAACCAGGCCGTGGCGCTCGGTGCTGAGCTTGAGTACTGGCTGATCGAGGCCGATCTCGGCAATGGACCGGTGCGACTCGTGCTTGCTGGCGGACTGGCTGAGGCCGCACTGAGCCGCTACGGGGCCAGCACTGCCGCCACACTCGCTGTGTTCAACGGCCAGGTACTGGAGGGATTGAAGCTCAGCCATCCCTTCTATGCGCGCGAAGTGCCGGTGATCCTTGCGGACTACGTGACGCTTGATGCCGGTACCGGTGCCGTGCATACCGCGCCTGGCCATGGTCAGGACGACTATCAGTCCGGGTTGCGTTACAAGCTGCCGCTGGAGAATCCGGTCGATGGGCGTGGCGTCTATGTGTCGGGTACGGAGCTGCTCGCCGGGCTGCACATCAAGGCGGCTGAGGCGCAGATTCTGGACATACTGCGCGAGGCTGGCCGATTGCTTTGCGCACAGAAATTCCAGCACAGCTATCCGCACTGCTGGCGGCACAAGACCCCGCTGATCTTTCGCGCGACACCGCAGTGGTTTATCAGCCTGGACCAGAACGGGCTGCGCGACTCGAGCCTTGCTGCAATCCGCAGCGTGCAATGGATACCGGACTGGGGCCTGCAGCGCATCGAGAACATGATCGTCGGGCGCCCGGACTGGTGTATCTCGCGGCAGCGTACCTGGGGTGTGCCGATTCCGCTGTTCATTCACCGCGAAAGCGGCGAGCTGCATCCGGACACTCTGGCGCTGCTTGAAGAAGTTGCGCGCCGTATCGAAGCGCAGGGCATCGATGCCTGGTTCGATCTGGATCCGGCTGAGCTGCTTGGCGCGGTTGCCGGCGACTACGACCGGGTTACGGACACGATGGACGTGTGGATGGACTCCGGTATGGTTCACCACTGCGTTGCCCGCAGTCATGCAGAAGTGGGCTTTCCGGCAGATCTCTATCTGGAAGGCTCGGACCAGCATCGCGGCTGGTTCCAGAGTTCCTTGCTGACCGCGGTCGCCATGGAGGGCAAGGCGCCGTACCGGCAGGTACTGACGCACGGGTTCACCGTGGATGACAAGGGCCGCAAGATGTCCAAGTCGCTCGGCAATGTCGTTGCGCCGCAGCCCGTGGTCAACTCACTGGGGGCAGACGTCCTTCGCCTGTGGGTGGCTTCTACGGATTACCGGGGCGAGATGAATGTCTCGCAGGAAATCCTCAAGCGCATGGCCGACTCCTACCGGCGTATGCGCAATACCGTGCGTTTTCTGCTCAGCAATCTCGACGGTTTTGATCCGGCCAGCGAGCAGGTGCCACTAGCAGAACTCGTCGCACTGGATCGCTGGGCACTGGGCCGGGCTGCAGAGCTGCAGCGCGAGATCCTCGCAGCCTATGAATCCTATGAGTTCCATCGCGTCTATCAGCAGTTGCACAACTTCTGCGTCGTTGATCTCGGCTCCTTCTATCTGGACGTGATCAAGGATCGCCTGTACACGACCGGTCGGAAATCACTGGCCCGTCGCTCGGCACAGACCGCCATGTATCACATCACCGAAGCCATGGTCCGCTGGCTGGCGCCGGTGCTGAGCTTTACGGCCGAGGAAATCTGGGCGCAGATGCCCGGCGAGCGCGGTGACTCGGTATTCCTGTCCACCTGGCACCAGTTGCCGGTCGTCATGGCGGCCGATGTGGCTGATCTCGACTGGAAGGGGCTACTGCGTGTGCGTGAGACCGCTGCCAGGGCGCTCGAAGCGCTGCGTGTGTCAGGCGCAATCGGTTCGGGTCTGGATGCGAAACTCACGATTTTTGCTGATGGCCGGCTGCTTGAAGACATGCGGCGCCTGGGCGATGAACTGCGCTTTGTATTCATCACTTCCGGTGCGACTGCCCTTCCGTCTGCGGAACGCAGTGCGTCTGCGCTGGCCGGGGAGGGGCACTGGGTGCAGGCGGAACCGGACCTGGACGCCAAGTGCGTGCGCTGCTGGCATCGTCTGCCGGATACCGGCAAGAATGCCGGTTATCCTGAACTCTGTGGCCGGTGTGTAGCGAATATAGACGGACCAGGCGAGATCCGTCGTTACGTCTGAGCGAGTACGAAATGGAAGCAGCCGCAGAACCTGACCACAAGCCAGTGCCCGGGGGCGTTACCTGGCGATGGCTGCTGCTTGCAGTTGTCGTAATTCTCCTGGATCAGTGGACCAAGAAACTGATCGTCGGACATTTCGAGCTGTTCGAGCGGCTGCCCGTGATGCCGTATTTTGATCTGGTGCGATTGCACAATACCGGTGCGGCGTTCAGCTTTCTGGCGAATGCCTCTGGCTGGCAGAACTGGTTCTTCGGGCTGACTGCGCTGGTCGTAAGTGCAGTTCTGTTGTGGTGGTTTTTTCAGCAACCCGCCGGCCGGGTGGTGGTGCCGTTGGGTCTCGTGCTGGTGCTCGGTGGCGCGATCGGCAATCTCGTCGACCGGCTGGCACAGGGCTATGTCGTTGATTTCGTGCTGCTGTATTATGACCGCTGGTCGTTTCCGGCATTCAACGTCGCTGATGCAGGAATTACCGTTGGCGTAATCCTGTTGCTGTTCGATGGCTTCTTTCTGGAGCGGCGCCGGTCACCCTGAACCAGGTCGGCGTCAGCAATGGGGAGATCAGCGCCAGCAGGTGCTGCTGACATCCCCATTGCTGACGCCGTCTGAATTGCTCGCGGTGCGCTGGCCGCTTTGATCGATGCTGAAGGATGCACAGCTGGCGTCATCGCGCTGTGACTGGTCGGGCCGGGCAGTTGCCGTTGCGATGTAGCCGACGACTGCTCCGTCTGCCGCCGGCTCTACGCTGAGATCGTAGAGTCCGTGTTCCGTGCTGCTGAGTCCCAGTCCGGCTGGCGGCGGATCGCCCAGTTCGTCGGCGGTCGTCGCATAGCGGTTGTTCTGCAGGTAGAAACGCTCTTCAGTGGCCGACAGCCGCAGCAGGGCGGTGGTGGCATCGGTGCGGTTGGCGCGACGGACGTACTGCCGGTACCCGGCAACACTCGCACTGGTCAGGATCGCCATGATCACCATGACGATCATCAGTTCGATGAGCGTAAAGCCCATGCCAAATGCTGGCGCGCGGCGCACCGCTTACTGACTCTCGTCCTGGAACCAGTAAGTGCGCCGGATGGCGCGTCGGCTGATGCCCAGCTCATCGCCAGACAGGCACTCCGGCCCGACACAGATGCTGGTTTCGCCGTTATCGCTGCGAATACGGTTGATGGTGATCACGGGAATGCCCGAGCGCAGTTCGCGGAAGCGGTCGCTGAGGGTGAGTGGCCCGTCGTCAACTGACCTGTCGAAGTTGGTACGCGGGCTGCCATCGAAACTGCTGATCGCATACAGACGGTTGATGCCTGTGCCGGCCGAACATGCACTGACCGTCGCACCTGGCGTGAAGCTCGTGAAGAACACCGTATTGTCGAGCGTCAGCGATTCACCTAGCACTTTTTCTCCGGGACCCTGGTTGAGCCGCAGGCGCCAGCCGGCGGTACTGAAAGGCACCGCGGGCGAGGGATCGTCGCTTATGTCGGCCAGCTGACCGATGGAGACGGGAGTGGCCGGATAGTCGGCACTGTCGATCACGCCGTAGGCGTTGAAGTCGCGTATCGAGAAAAACTGCTCGCTGACCGTCGTATCGAGCGGGTGACCACGATACCCTGAACCGATATTCAGCAGGATGACCAGTTTCCGGTTGATGATTGTCGGCACGACATCCGGAGCCGCATAGAAGCGGCGCAGATCTGCGGCTGTCGCATCCGGAGCCACGGCAGCGCCGCCGAGAGATGCGAGCACGCCGCCTTCGACCAGATTGGCTGGCTGCTGACCGTTGACGATGTCGAAGCGCCAGAGTCGCCCGCCCATGTCGCCGACATACATCCGGTCGGCAAGGCCGTCGCCATTGAGGTCGAGCGGGCGCACTGGTGCGGGTATGGAGTGCTGCATGTATTCGAGTTTCAGGCTGTGGTCGCTGACGGCATTCGGGTTGCCGGCGCTCCAGATGTATTCCCCGCTAAGCAAATCCACCATGTAGATCGCATTGCCCACCGTATCGGTCCGGTAGTTGCGATTGTCCTGACCGGGGTCGTAGCCGCCGCCAAATACCACGACGTCGGTGATTGCGTTGCCGATGCGCACCTTGCCGGTGCCGGGCGTCGACCACGTCTGGCCAAGATCGGCGAAACCCGGAGTGCTGCTGCTGATCTCCCACAACAGGCGGGGTGCATCCCTTGCTGTCACGTCGACAGCGAAAACGCCATCACCGCCGCGCCCCATGCCGAACAGCAGGATGGCGCGCTCTTCGCCGTTCAGGCCGGGCCGACCATCGTCGTTGAGAATGACCAGGCTGATCTCGCCATCCAGACCATAGTGCTTGGTCGCACTCTCTTCGTTGAGATACAGCGGATAAAGCCCGGTGAGCAGTCTGGCGGGCAGGAAGGCCCACAGTTCCTCGCCTGTCTGGCTGTCGAAGGCATGCAGGAAACCGTCGTTGGTAGACAGGAAGACGCTGCCGACCGGGTTCTCCACCGTACCGCTGTAGAGCAGGGTGACCGGCTGTACATGCAGCGCATCGCCCATGTCGTGGCGCGTTTCAGCCAGATTGCCGTCCTGATCCTGGTCGCGGGCATCGCGGCCGAGCGTCCACTCAATCAGGTCGCGCTGCTCGTCAGGCGGTACGCTGGCCAGTGCCGCGATGAGATTGGTGTTGTTCACCCTGATCCGGTTGCCGGCAGCGCTGAGATTGTTGCCAGTGAGGTTGCTGAACAGCCGACGCTGACTGCTGTCAGGCAACTGGCCTGCTGCGCCGCCTTCGTTCACCCGGTCGCCGTCAGGTTGATCGGACCAGAAGCTGAAGGCGTCACGCTTGAAAAGCCCGGTGACCGGATCAATGACGGCCGCGCCATTCTGACCGACCAGCTCGCCATCAGTAAAACGGTACTTTTTCAGATTGCCGGTCCAGCGCGTGCGCTCGGATGGCTTGAAGACCGAGAGGAAAACATCGTTTATGTTTTCCGTCCTGTTGAAGGCATTCACGGGCACGGTTGGCGCAGCAAAGCTGCCAACGTTGTCGAAGATGGACAGCACGATGCCGCTCAGGGCTGTGGTGAGGCTGGCGGTATCGTCGACCATGTGATACTGGCCGCCGCCGCGCACTGCGGTGCTTTCGAGCAGCGGGAAGTCAGCTGCGAAGCCGATGGTATGGGTGATGACATTCTGTATGCCGGGGAGGGCCGGACTCAGATCGTAGCTGGCCAGATAAGCTGCCAGATCATCGAGGCAGTGGCCCTCGCCACTGCCATCGCAATCCGGTGCCACGGTCCCAGCGAAGCCGGGGAGGGCAAGGATCTTGCTGACCGCACCGGTATCACCGGAGGGTTCGCCATCAGTGAGCAGAATGATGAAGTTCTTGCTGCAGGCTTCGTCGAGCGGCGATTTGTACAGCGTACCGTTCGGGTCGTTGCCGATACGTGACGCTGCGACGCTGCGGCCATCAACAGTGTTGCCGTAATCAACCGCGCGCCCCATGAAATACTGGGTTGCTTCGTAGAGGGTCTCAGACAGCGGCGTCTGGCCGCTCGGCGACAGGTCATTGACGATGTTCTGTACGTTGTCCCGCGAGGTCTCGATGTCTTCAAGCGCTGCAACCACGCGACCACCTTCATCGCGATTGAAGCGCATCACGCCCACCTTGACGTTTCTCAGGCTGGTGGTGAGGTTGTTGACTGCTTTCTTGACGATATCGAGGCGACTTCTCTGCACCGTTGGTGGATTGGTATTCCAGTTGAGCCAGTTCCCGTCATAGATGGTGTAACGGTTGTTCCAGGCGGGTTCCTGCGCATCAGTGGCCGCCCACGGACCCTCCGGGCCATTGGCGGCAAAACGTTCGCTGCCTGACCCCTGGCCATTTACGCCGCGATCGCTCACGCATTCGATCGGGCCCTCGGCTCGTTCGCCGCTCAGCCTGTCCCAGCGTTCGCGACTCTCGTCCCAGCTGAGCAGGAAATCGGCGTAGTAGCCGACTGCTGCCAGCGGTTGCGCGCTGGTCGCACAGTAGTTGACAGACTTCGGCACCAGGTCAGGGCTGTCACAGGGCGGTGTGGCGGCGGTTGTAGTGAAGTACAGGGCGTCGCTCCGGTAGCAGCCGTCAAAACTCGTATCCGGATCGAAGGGCACCTGGGTTTCGACCAGCGTATTCATGCTGCCCGAGGTGTCGATGATGAACAGCACGTTGGCGTCGGTGACGGTCTCGCTCCGGTCGCTGAGAAAAAGCTCCGAGTCATCGGCCTGCACGGGGAGTGCAGTACCGAGGAGGACCACTGTGCAGAGAAGTCCGCACAACTGTTGCGGCATGCGCCCGTATCGGTGTGAGGTATTCCTGTTCATCGGGGTTGGGTCGCCCGTGGCAGGTCGAGCACCACCCGCCTGACCCGCAGCGTTTGCGGTTCATAGAACACGTGGACGAGCGTCTGTGGATTGCCGCTGGCCGCACGGTAAATCTCCAGTACCGCAGCCTGGCCGGCCGGTTGCCGTTCAATGAGGCTGGAATACCAGCGGGTCGCTGCGGTGACGCGCAGCGCCACGATCGGGCATCCGGCGCAGGGGCGTACCGTCAGTTGTGCATCGGGCCGCGCTGGCAGCTCAACCTGTGCGGGACCGAGTTCGAAAGCCTGCTCGATCGGCCGGATCGCCGCATGGCCAGCTGACAGCCAGGTTGCCAGCAACAGGAATGCCGCACTCTGCAACCTGATGTTCATCGGCCTGAGGCC
>CAYJPG010000072.1:0-14585 GCA_964371995.1 uncultured Chromatiaceae bacterium
ATCGAGGAGAGTACCAAGGAAGTGCTGGCCGGCTTCTACAACAATTTCATCGCTGCATCGCTGCTGATGTTCGGGCTGGTGATGGCTTTCAATGCGCTGTCCGATGCCCTGCAGGACGCCATGGATCCGAGGAAAGTGGCGTGAGCGCTCCGGACCAGCCGGCTCCGCTGCTCCGTGTGAAGAACCTCACGGTGGAGTTTCGAACCATGGACGGCACCGTGCGGGCGGTCGATGCGGTGAGTTTCGATATCTGGCCTGACGAGACCGTGGGTCTGGTCGGTGAGTCTGGTTGTGGCAAGACGGTCACCGGCCTGTCGCTGCTGCGTCTGATCCCGTCGCCCCCCGGCCAGATCGTCGCTGGCAGCATTGAACTCGAAGGCCTGGATCTGCTCTCACTCGATGCTGGCGATATGGAGAAGCGGAGGGGCAGTGAAATCGCCATGATCTTCCAGGAACCCATGACCTCGCTGAACCCGGTGTTCACCATCGGCAGCCAGATCACCGAGGTGCTCCAGCGGCACCGGCAGCTGTCAGGCCGGCAGGCGAGGGAACTGGCGGCAACGCTACTGGCAAAGGTCAGTATTCCGGATGCCAGGCGTCGCCTCGACGACTATCCGCACCAGCTCTCCGGTGGCATGCGCCAACGCGTGATGATTGCGATGGCGCTGTCCTGCAACCCGAAGCTGCTGGTGGCCGATGAACCCACGACCGCGCTTGATGTCACCACCCAGGCACAGGTGCTGGAGCAGATGCGCGAACTGCAGAACGAGTTCCGCATGGCGGTGATACTGGTCACACATGATCTCGGCGTGGTGGCCGAAACCTGCCAGCGGGCGTTGGTGATGTATTGCGGGAGCATCGTTGAAGCGGGCCGGATGGAGCAGCTTTTTGCGTCTCCGCGCCATCCCTATACGGCGGGGCTGCTGGCCTCAATACCGCGGATACGCGCCGAACGCATCGCGGAGTTGCCGGTGATTCCGGGCCGCGTGCCTGATCCCGGCAATCAGCCCGCAGGCTGCCGCTTTGCCGGCCGCTGCAGCCATGTACAGCCGCGCTGTCATCAGGAGCGACCGACCCTGCGCAGCGATGCCAACGGCAGCGCTGTCGCCTGTCACTACCCGCTGGGCGCTGCCACATGAACGCTGAACCATTGGTCGAGGTCCGCGGGCTGAGCAAGTACTTTCCGATCCATGGCGGCCTCTTTCGGCGCGTCGTTGCCGGGCTGAAAGCGGTCGATGATGTGAGCTTCGTGATTCATGCGGGACGCACGCTGGGACTGGTGGGTGAGTCCGGCTGTGGCAAATCGACACTCGGGCGGATGCTGCTGCGCTTGCAGGAGCCCACGGCCGGCCAAGTGCTGTTCGCGGGCGAGGATCTCACGCGTCTCGACCGGCACCAGATGCTGGCATACCGACAACGGATACAGGCTGTTTTCCAGGACCCCTACGGCTCGCTGAGTCCGCGGCGCACTGTCGGGCAGACGGTGCGCGAGCCGCTGGACGTGCACCGGGTCGGCACGCCTGGTGAGCGCCAGCAGCGTGTGGACGAACTGCTGGCGTTCGTGGGTCTGAGTGCGCAGGCTGCACATCGATATCCGCATGAGTTTTCCGGCGGCCAGCGCCAGCGCATCGGCATTGCCCGGGCTCTGGCGCTGAATCCACAGTTTCTGGTCGCTGATGAGCCCGTATCGGCGCTCGACGTATCCGTGCAGTCGCAGGTGCTGAACCTCATCGTCCGCCTGCAGCGCGAGCGGGACATCGCCCTGCTGTTCATCTCGCACGATCTGGCGGTCGTGCAGCACGTCAGCGATGACATCGGCGTGATGTATCTGGGCCGACTGGTGGAGATCGCACCGGCCGGGCAGATTCTGACCGCGCCCAGACATCCCTATACCGAGGCGCTGATTTCGGCGGTACCGCAGATCGGTCAACGCGCACATTCACGTATCGTGCTGCGCGGTGAAGTCCCCTCAGCGCGTAACCCGCCCGCCGGCTGCGCTTTTCATACCCGTTGTCCGCGGGTAATGGCGGAGTGCCGGTCGGTGCGACCGGTGCTGAAGGAAATCGGCGGTGAGGAGAGCGGCGCGGTGGCCTGCCATCTGTACCCGTAGCTGCGGGTCACGATCGCCAGAAAGAGGGCGAGAAAAGCACCAGCAGCGTGAACACTTCGAGCCGGCCGAACAGCATCGCAAGGATGCAAACCCACTTGGCTGCCGCGCCAATATGCGTGAAATCCGCAACGACCAGTCCGAGTCCCGGGCCGATGTTGTTGATCGAACTTGCCAGCGCGGAGAACGCGGTGATCTGGTCGAGGCCGGTGCCAACCAGCACCAGCAACATCAGCCCAAACAGGATGATGTAAACGACACAAAAACCCCATACCGCTTCAATAACCCGTGGCGGTACAACAGATCGGCCCAGACGGACGGGAATTTCTGCAGCCGGATGCACCAGTCGCTGAACTTCACGACTGCCCTGATTGAACAGCAGCAGCCAGCGTATAACCTTCATCCCGCCACCGGTTGATCCTGCGCAGCCGCCGATAAAGCCGACCAGAACCAGAGAGAGCGGCAGCGCGCCTGGCCACTGGTCAAAGCTGCTGGCAACAAAGCCGGAACTGGTCATAAAAGAAACGAAGTGAAAAAGTGCATACCGCGCCGACTCACCCACTGTCGCGTAATGTTGGGTGACGACCAGATAGCAGGTGCCGGCGACAGTGAGGATGCCGAGAATCAGAACATAGGCACGAAACTCGGGGTCACCGAGGTAGGCGCGCAGATTGCGGCTGCGCCAGGCAACAAAATGCAGAGAGAAATTAATCCCTGCCAGAAACATGAAAACTACGGCAATGAGCTCAATCAGCGGACTGTTGAAGTAGCCGATGCTGGCATCGTGTGTTGAAAAGCCACCAGTCGACAGCGTTGCAAAACTGTGGCAAACGGCATCGAAGGCACTCATACCGGCATACCAGTAGGCGAGGGCGCAGATCGCCGTCAGGCCAACGTAGATCAGCCACAGCGCTTTGGCCGTTTCGGTGATCCTGGGCGTGAGCTTGCTGTCCTTCATCGGGCCCGGTGTCTCGGCACGGTACAGCTGCATGCCGCCGACACCGAGCATGGGCAGGATGGCAACGGCCAGAACGATGATGCCCATGCCGCCGAGCCAGTGCAGCTGGGCGCGGTAATAGAGAATCGACCGCGGCAGCGAATCGAGGCCCGTGAGTGCCGTCGAACCGGTTGTTGTGAGGCCGGATACGGCTTCGAAAATCGCATCGGTCAGCGACATTTCCGGGAAATGGGTGAGCAGCAGAGGCAGCGCACCGAAGCTGCCGAGTCCCAGCCAGAAGATTGCCGCCACGATAAAGCCGTCGCGCAGCCGCAATTCCCGGCGGTCATTGCGCGCTGGTAGCCAGGCCAGCAGGCCGGCCACAAAAGTGATGGCAAAGGAGTTGAAAAAGGCACCGGTCTGGCCATCGGCGAAGTGCACCGATACGGCTACCGGCGGCATCATCGTGACGCTGTAGAGCATCAGCAACAAGCCGAGAATCCGCTGAACTACCCGAAAGTGCATGCCTTGATCTGCCGGCTGTACTGCTGCTTCCGGTTCAGGTCCGGAACAGCCGCTCGACCTGCTGGATCTGCCGGCGGTCGGTCACAAAGAGGATCAGGTGGTCTTCAGCCTGAACGATCGTATCGTGATGTGCTTCGAGTACTTCGTTGCCGCGCACGATGACGTTGATTGTGGCGCCTTTGGGCAGGGCGATCTCCTCGATCCTGCGGCCAACGACGCGTGAGTCTTTCCGGTCACCGCTGGCGATAGCCTCGATGGCCTCGGCCCGGCCGCGCCGCAGGGAGTGGATACGCACCATGCCGGCCTGGCGCACGTAGGCCAGCAACGCGCCGATCGTGATCTGCGGCGGAGAAATACCGACGTCGATGCGCGGTCCTTCAACCAGTTCGGCATAGGACGGACGGTTGATCAGCGCCATGACCTTTCTGCAACCCAGACGCTTGGCAAGCATGGCCGACAGGATGTTCACCTCTTCGGCATTGGTCAGCGAGACGAATACATCGGTGCCATCGATGTTTTCCTCCAGCAACAGGCTTTCATCCGCTGCATCACCCCGCAAGACGATGGCTTTGGCGAGGCCCTCCGAAGCAATACGGGCGCGCTCCCTGGATCGCTCGATGATCTTGACCTGGTTGGTCTTTTCCAGGGATTGGGCGACCCGGAAGCCGATATTGCCGGCACCTGCGATGATGATCTTGCGTACCGGGTCCTCGAGCTTGCGCAGTTCGCGCATCACGGTACCGATGTCCTGCCGGGCGGCAATAAAGAAAACCTCATCACCCTCAAGCAGCCGGGTCTTGCCGTCTGGCACGATGGCCTCGCCCTCGCGGTAAATCGCCGCGATGCGGGTTTCGATACCCGGAATATGGTCGTGAAGCGTGCGGATCTCCTGACCGACGAGAGGCCCGTCGCGGTGCGCGCGCGCGCCCACCAGCCGTACCTTGCCATCGGCGAAGTCGAGCACCTGAAAAGCACCCGGATAGTGGATCAGCTGCTCGATGTGGCGCGTGACCAGCTGTTCGGGGCTGATGCAGAGGTCCACCGGTATCCGGTCAGCGCCGAACAGGTCCGGTTTGCCGATGTACTCGGCAGAACGCACGCGGGCGATTTTCGTCGGCGTGCTGAACAGAGTGTGAGCGACCTGGCAGGCAATCATGTTGACTTCATCGCTGCTGGTCAGCGCGATAACCATGTCCATGTTCGCGCAGCCGGCACGCTCCAGCGTAGCCGGTGAAGCGGCATGACCGAGCACGGTACGGACGTCGAGACGATCCTGCAGATCCCGCAGCACGGTCGGGTTGGAATCGACGATGGTGACTTCGTTCGCCTCTTCGCGGGCGAGATGGTAGGCGGCTGTGGAGCCGACCTGTCCGGCGCCGAGAATGAGGATCTTCATGGGTGAGCTCGCGATGCTGTGCGCGGCTGCGAGTTTAACCGGTTTCGCCGCTTCCCTGCCGGGCTTACAGCGTTTCCAGGTTGGCGTATGACATCACCAGCCATTTGGCACCGGCTGTCTCGAAGTTGACCTGGATCCGGGCATGCGCCCCGGCTCCCTCAAAGCCCAGCACTACGCCATCGCCGAAGGTCCCGTGGCGTACGCGCTGGCCAAGGCGGATTCCGAAGCCGGGGTCTGCCGGCGGCATGCTGCCGCGCTGATAAACGGGCTGCGACACACGCTGCCGCGGCCGCACTTCCTCGATCAGCTCAGGCGGAATCTCGCTGATGAAGCGTGAGGCCTGGCGAAAGCTGTCCATGCCGTGCAGCCGCCGCTGTTCCGCATGGGTCAGATAGAGCTCGCTCATCGCCCGGGTAGCGCCCACGTAGCACAAGCGACGCTCCTCTTCGAGACCGTCGCCGTCATTCAGCGAGCGCTGATGCGGGAACAGCCCGTCTTCGAGGCCGGTGAGAAAGACGACAGGAAACTCCAGACCCTTGGCGGAGTGCAGGGTCATCAGCTGCACGCAGTCGGTACCGCTGTCTGCCTGTGCATCGCCGGACTCGAGTGCCGCATGAGAGAGAAAGTCCAGCAGCGGTGGCAGGCCGGCATCGCCTTCCTCGGCCGCTTCGCCCGAGGATCGCTCCTCGCTCTCGAAGCTGCGCGCCGCGCTGACCAGCTCGTCGAGGTTCTCCAGCCGGCCTTCGGCACGATCGCGCGGCTCTTTCCTGTAGTGGCCGATAATTCCGCTGTGCTGAATGACATGATCCACCTGCTCGTGGAGCGCCAGGTCTGCGGTGGTCCTGGCCATGCTGTCGACGAGCATCAGGAAGGCCGTGATTGCCCGCCCGCTGCGGCCAGTGGCGTCTCCCGCCGCGACGATCTGCGCGGCACGCCACATGGACAGCGCATTCGCTTTGGCATATTCGCGGATGGTATCGACTGAGCGGGCGCCGATGCCGCGCGTCGGCACGTTGACCACCCGCTCGAAGGAGGAATCGTCATCGTGGTTGGCGAGCAGGCGCAGATAGGCCAGCGCGTCCTTGATCTCGGTGCGTTCGAAGAAGCGCTGGCCGCCATAGACCCGGTAGGGCATCCCGGCGCGCATCAGCATTTCTTCAAAGCTGCGCGACTGGGCATTGGAGCGGTACAGCACGGCGATCTCGCTGCGCGAGCTACCCTGCTGGACACGATCCTGGATCCGGCCGACGACGAACTCTGCCTCATCCCGCTCGTTATAGGCGCGGTACAGGCGGATCGGCGCGCCGTCACTGCCGGCGGTCCAGAGTTCCTTGCCGAGTCGCCCGGTATTGTGGGCGATGATCGCGTTGGCGGCACTGAGGATGGTCTTTGTCGAGCGGTAATTCTGCTCGAGCTTGATGACGCGCGAAGACGGAAAATCCCGCTGGAACCGGTGCATGTGTTCCTGGCGTGCGCCGCGCCAGCGATAGATTGACTGATCGTCGTCACCCACCGCAAAGGGGATGCCCGTGGTGCCGGTCAGCAGCCGCAGCCAGGCGTACTGGATCGTATTGGTGTCCTGAAACTCATCCACCAGGACATGCTGGAAGCGCCGCCGGTACTGTTCGAGTATTGCCGGGTTGTTCTTCCACAGTTCGAAAGCCCTGAGCAGCAGCTCGGCGAAGTCCACCACGCCGGCCTTGTCGCAGGCTTCCTCATAAAGTCGGTACAGGTGGATGAGCTGCCCGCGGGTGGTGTCGCCATTGTCGCTGAGCTGGCCAGGGCGCAGCCCCTCGTCCTTGTTGTGATTGATGAACCACTGGATCTCGCGCGGTACCCAGGTCGTCTCGTCCAGGTCCAGGCCCTTGATCAGCCGGCGAATCACCCGCTGCTGGTCCTCTGCATCGAGAATCTGGAAGGCTTCCGGCAGCCCGGCCTCGCGCCAGTGACGGCGCAGCAGGCGATGGGCCAGCCCGTGAAATGTGCCGATCCAGAGATGGTTGACCGGCATGTCCAGCAGGTCATGGATCCGGCTGCGCATCTCGGCGGCAGCCTTGTTGGTAAATGTGACGGCGAGTATGCCGAGTGGCGAGACCTGCTCGACCTGGATCAGCCACGCGATCCGGTGTACCAGCACGCGCGTCTTGCCGCTGCCGGCACCAGCCACGACCAGCATCGGCGACTGCGATGCGGTGACGGCATCGCGCTGCGCATCGTTGAGCTGGTCGAGGATCGGAGTGAGGTCCACAAGCTATGCCAAACGCCAGTTCGCCCGAAAAGAGGCAGCGTGGTTCAGGTTGATCATCGCGAGCAGCAGCAAGGCAGCCACGCCGTTGTGTGCGGTTGCGAGCGGCAGCGGCAGCCCGAACCAGACGATGCCGGTACCGATCAGTACCTGCAGGGTTACGGCCAGCAGCACCAGCGTGGCAGCCCGTCGCACCGGTGCTGCCAGGCTGCGTGTGCGAAAGCGCAGGCCGATCAGCAGCAGCGCAGCGAAGGTTGCCACGGCGCCCAGCCGGTGGGCGAAATGGATGGCAACGCGTGACGGCGCATCCAGGACGCCGAATTCGTAGTTGATGCCGAGTCCGCGCCACAACACGAAGCCCTCGGCAAAATTGCTTTCTTCCGGCCACCACTCGCCCTGACAGGTGGGGATATCGGGACAGGCCAGCGCCGCATAGTTCGAACTCGTCCAGCCACCGAGGGCGATCTGCACGATCAGGATTGCGAGTCCGCTGACAGCCAGCCGCGGAACCCGGCGGGCAGACGATGCGCCGGCAATTCCGGTGCGGCCTGCCTCCAGCAGCAGCCATGTCAGCAGACCGAGGGTCGCAAGACCACCCAGCAGGTGGCCCATCACGATCAGCGGCTTGAGCAGCAGCGTTACGGTCCACATGCCGAGCAGCCCCTGGAATACCACGACGCCGAGCAGTACGGCCGGCAGCATCACCGGCTGGCGTGAGTCGCGCCGGTTCAGCCAGGCGAAGACGTTGGCCAGCACGATGACCAGCCCCAGGCTGCTGGCGGCATAGCGGTGAACCATTTCCCGCCAGGCCTTGCCGGCTTCGATCGGCCGCTCCGGCCAGGCCGTCTGCGCTGAACTGCGCACGGCTTCATCTGCCGGTAGCACCAGATGGCCATAGCAGCCGGGCCAGTCGGGGCAGCCGAGGCCGGCATCCGAAAGCCGCACATAGGCACCCAGTATGACGACGACCAGACCGAGACCGGCGCCGAGCCACAGACAGCGGCGATACCAGGTGGAATATTTCATGGTGCAGTCTCAGCCAATCGTGGAGGCCTTGAGCAGCAGGCTCAGGTCCTTGTGCATGTCTTTCATCGATGTGCCGGCAGGAAAACGCATCATGATATTGCCCAGCGGGTCAACGACAAACACATCCGCTTCGCCGTAACCGCCGAGGGCTGCCAGCACCTTGCCCCCCGTCACGGTACCGTCGATCACGATCAGATCCGGGTGCGCGCTGTGCATCAATTCAGCATCGGGCGTGCTGCCGGTGGCGATGAAGTAGCGCTGGACGCGCGACATGTCCCTGTTCAGCGCCTGACGTACCTGGCGGAGCTGATAGAGGGCCTGCTGGCAATCGTCAGCACAGTTACCGTTGCCGACGTAGAGGAGCGACCATTTGCCGGTGAAGACAGCTGTCGCACCACTCGGCAGCGGTACAGCTTCACCGGCCAGCGATGCCGGGTTTTCGATCAGGATGCCGTGCGCGACCGATCCCTGCGGCCGCCAGCTGTCACCGCCGTAGTAGTACAGATAGATGGCAGTAGCGAACGGCCCGACGAACAGCAGTGCCAGCAACACCGGAATCAGCCTCTTGCTGCGTGATCGGATTTCGGGCATCGCTAAGGAGTCCTGAGGTGGCGCCAGGCCAGAATGACAAAGACAAGGACGACAGTTGTTGCCAGACCGAACCATTGTATGGCGTAGCCGAGGTGAGTTTCCGGTGTCATCAGCGCGGGCTGCCACTCACGCAAGAAGCCCTCCGCCTCACCCGGATTCAATAGCAGCTGAAAGTCACGCAAGGGGTAGCCGGTCTGGGCGGCAATTTCTTCCGTTGTCGGGAACAACATTCGCCGTGGCCAGGGCAAACTGGTGTCGTCCGCAGGCGGCGCCAGTCGCAATGCAGGCCGTGGCAAACGGTCGATCCGGCCGGTGACTATCCGCGGCTGGCTGGATACATCGATGTTCGGCAACAGTCTGCGGTCGCCGTCGGCCGGCACCCAGCCCCGGTTTACCAGCACGTTGCCGCCGGCGGTGATGAAAGGCGTGAGCACATGGTAGCCGGGCCGGCCCGCATGGCTCATGTTGTCGAGCAGCAGCTGATGGTCGGTGTCGTAATGCCCCTGCAGCCGGAGCAGCTGGTAGCGCTGCCCCGTTGCATCGACTCCGTTCAGCCCCTCACGCGCCGCTTCAGCCGTGCCCTGCGCGAAAGCCGCAAAGAGAGTGCGCTTTTCTTCTGCACGCCCGAGCTGCCAGACACCGAGACTGCTGAAAAGGGCAGTCGAGATCAGCGTGAGCAGGACTGCCCAAACCGGTATGCTTCTGGCCTCCGACTTCTGCTGCCGACCCGGATCGATGATCAAAGCCCTCGTACTGTTGCTGCTCGCCGGGATCATCCTGAGCCTTTTCTCGGGCCTTTTTTTCCTCAATCAGGATCAGGGCGGTTCGCGCCGTATGGTACGGGCGCTGACGGTGCGCATCACCTTGTCGGTGATCCTGTTTCTGGTGCTGATCTATGCCTGGTTCAACGGGCTCATTCAGCCTCATGGACTGGGGGCTGGCTGAAGCCCTGCTGCCGGTCCGTGACTACAGCCAATAGACGAAAATAAACAGGCCGAGCCAGACCACATCTACAAAGTGCCAGTACCAGGCGGTTGCCTCGAAGGCGAAATGTCGCGTCGGCGTGAAGTGTCCGCGCAGTACGCGCAACAGCATCACCGACAGCATGATGGCGCCGATCGTGACGTGCAAACCGTGAAATCCGGTCAGCATGAAGAAGGTGCTGCCGTAAATGCCGCTGCTCAGCTTGAGGTTAAGTTCCGAATACGCGTGACTGTATTCGTAAATCTGAAAGCCCAGAAAGGCGAAACCCAGCAGGACTGTGAGCGCAAGAAATACGGTCAGCACGCCGCGGTGGCTGTCCTTCAGTGCGTGATGGGCAATAGTGAGTGTGACGCCGCTGGTCAGCAGGATGGCGGTGTTCAATGCGGGAATGCCCCAGGCGGGCATCGACTCATATTCACCGCCGATATGTCCCGGTCCATTGGAGGGCCAGGTGGGGTCGAATCCCGGCCACAGGACGCTGTTGGTCACCAGGTCAGACCCGATACCACCCAGCCACGGCAACGCCAGCTGACGCGCGTAGTACAGCGCACCAAAGAAACAGGCAAAAAACATGACTTCAGAAAGGATGAACCAGATCATGCCCATCCGGAATGATCGGTCCACCTGGGCGCCATAGGTGCCGGCTTCGCTCTCATTGACCACCTCGGCAAACCAGCGGAACACCACCACCAGGACGATTGCGATACCCGTCAGGATCACCGGCAGTGTTGAGCTTCCGTTCAGAAGCAGCGCCACACCGACAAAGGTTATAGCCAGTCCCATCGATGCGAACACCGGCCAGCGGGTGCCGTGGGGAACGTAGTACTTGTCCTGGGTGTGGGCCATGGCGATAACTTCCTTGGGCAGTATCTGGTCAGGTTGTAGATGCGGCGGCAGCAGGCGAATCAACAGGCTGCCGTTGTACAAAGAAAGTGTAGGAAAGAGTTATGCGATCGACATAATCAGGTAGATCCGGATCGACCATGAATTGCACGCCCATGTCCCGGCCCTCCCGGGCGAGAAACTTCTGGGACGTAAAACAAAAACACTGGGTCTTGTGGAAGTGCTTCGCAGCAGTGCCCGGCGCCACGCTGGGTACGGCCTGGCCAATCAACTCGTGATCGGTCAGGTTGCGGGCATAGAAGCTGGTGTCGTAAAGCTGGCCGGGGTGGATCTGTATGGACGATACGGTGGGCCGGAACTCCCAGGGCGCCTGCTCATTCAGGAGCGCAATGAATTCCACCGTGACCGTACGTCCCGTATCAACCTGGATTCCGGCCGGAATCACCGCCACAGTCTGGTTGGTACGTCCGCCAATACCGGTGATTTTGCACAGGAGGGTGTACATCGGCACCATCAGAAAGCCGAACCCGAACATGCAGACCGCCATGATTACAAGGCGGGTAACGAGCCCCCTCTTGCTGACCATGCCTGCCTGTGATGTCACTGCTCAGGCTCCCAGCGCAGTAGCGACGATATAGGCTACAAAAACAGCCAGCACGAAACCGCCCAGCAATAGCGCGTTGTTACGTATGCGCCGCTGCTGCGCCGGATCACGCGTGTCGCTTCCGTCGTTCACTTGACCAGCGGCGGCTCGTCGAAGGTGTGGTACGGGGCCGGTGAAGGCACTGTCCACTCCAGGCCTTCCGGATTGTCCCAGACCTGGGCAGTGGCCTTCTCGCCGCCACGGATGCACTTTACGACGACGTAGACGAACAACAGCTGTGAAAACCCGAACACGAAGGCACCGATGCTGGACACGGCGTTCCAGTCGGCAAACTGCGTGGCGTAATCCGGTATCCGGCGCGGCATGCCTGCGAGCCCGAGAAAATGCTGCGGGAAAAACAGGATATTCACGCTGACCGCTGAAAGCCAGAAGTGGATCTTGCCCAGCTTTTCGTCGTACATGTGGCCGGTCCATTTCGGTAGCCAGAAATAGGCGCCACCGATAGCGGCGAACAGTGCGCCGGGCACCAGTACGTAATGGAAGTGCGCCACGATGAAATAGGTGTCGTGGTACTGGAAGTCGACCGGTGCGAGGGCCATCATCACGCCCGAGAAGCCGCCGATCGCGAACAGGAACAGGAAGGCGACGGCGAACAGCATCGGCGTTTCAAAGGTCAGTGAGCCGCGCCACATGGTGGCGGTCCAGTTGAAAACCTTAACCGCTGTCGGAATGGCGATCAGCATCGTGGACATCATGAAGAACATCTCGCCGGCGAGCGGCATGCCGACGGTGAACATGTGGTGTGCCCAGACGATGCAGGACAGGAACGCGATAGCAGCCGTGGCATAGACCATCGACGAGTAGCCGAACAGCGGCTTGCGCGAGAAGGCCGGAATGATCTGCGAAATGATGCCGAAGGACGGCAGGATGATGATGTAGACCTCGGGGTGACCGAAGAACCAGAAGATATGCTGGAACAGTACCGGGTCGCCGCCGCCCGCGGCCTGGAAGAAACTGGTGCCGAAGAAGCGGTCGGTCAGCAGCATGGTCACACCGCCTGCCAGTACCGGCATGACAAGAATCAGCAGATAGGCGGTGATCAGCCAGGTCCAGACGAACATCGGCATCTTGAGCAAGGTCATGCCCGGTGCGCGCATGTTCATGACGGTCACGATGATGTTGATGGCGCCAAGGATCGATGACATGCCGAGCAGGTGTATGGCGAAAATCGCGAAGGCCAGTGAATTGCCCGTCTGCAGGACCAGCGGTGGATACATCGTCCAGCCGGCTGCGGGGCCGCCGCCGTCCATGAACAGCGTCGACAGCAGAATCGTGGCGGCAAAGGGCAGGATCCAGAACGACCAGTTGTTGAGTCGCGGCAGCGCCATGTCCGGCGCGCCGATCATCAGCGGAATCATCCAGTTCGCAAAGCCGACGAAGGCCGGCATGATCATGCCGAAGACCATGATAAGTGCATGCATCGCGGTCATCTGGTTGAAGAATTCCGGATTCACGAACTGCAGTCCGGGCTGGAACAGCTCGGCGCGGATAATCAGCGCCATCGCCCCGCCGACGAACAGCATCACCAGGGCGAACAGCAGGTAGAGGGTACCGATGTCCTTGTGATTGGTGGTGAACAGCCAGCGGCTCAGGCCGTGGGCCGGGCCATGACTGTCATGCGCATGGTCTTGAGCCGCGTGGCTCTGTGTGATGGTGGTCATTGCTGGTGCTCCGTATCAGTTCTTTTTCAGGTGGCCGGTGCCTGTTGGCTGGCCAGCCACGCGTCGAATTCCGCCTTTGGCAGGGCTTCAACAACGATTGGCATGAACCCGTGGTCCTTGCCGCACAGTTCGGCGCACTGCCCGCGATAGGTGCCGGGCTTGTCGATCGTGAACCAGCCTTCGTTGATGTAGCCGGCGATCGCGTCGCGCTTGACCGAGAGATCGATGACCCACCATGCATGGTTCACGTCATTGGAAGTCAGCAAATAGCGGATTTTCGTGCCCACCGGCACGACCAGCGGCTTGTCCACCTCAAGCAGATAGTTCTCGACCTGGTACGGGTCCACGCCTGAGCGCAGCTGGCGTGCCGTGTTGCTGGTCTGCGCCAGCGTACTGAAGAAGGAGACGTTCTGGCCGACGTACTCGTATTGCCACTTCCACTGATAGCCGGTGATCCGGATGGTCATCTCCGAGTTGCGGGTGTCCTCGATGCGAATCATGGCGGGTGCCGTTTCATACGCCAGGAAAACCAGTATCAGTGTTGGCAGGGTCGTCCAGATCACCTCGGCCGTCGTGCTGTGCGTGAACTTTGCTGCTACCGCGCCCTTCGACTTCCGGAACTTGACCATCGCGTAGATGATTACGGCGAAGACGATGATACCGATCACCGTGCAGATCCACAGCGCCAGCATGTGCAGATCGTAGGCATCACGGCTGGCCGGCGTGACACCGCGCGGCAGGTTGAGCTGGTTCCAGGCTGCGTGTGCCGGCAGTGCGGCGGTCAGCAGCAGGGCGATGAATGCCTGGACGCCTTTCCGGGCCAGCTTCAGGGTATTGAACGGCATGCGATGCTTCCCTTGTTCGTGCGCGCCGGATCTGCGATCGCGCGGATCACCGGCCACAACCGGGTTTCTGTGCGTGCAGTCAGCGAGGGTTTATGCCGGCCGTCGAAGGTAGGCCGGCAAGTTGTTGTATCAATTCTAAATGCTACGTGATGATTTTTCATCACGCAATTGAGAAACATTCCCGCCAGGGGGCTTTGCCCATACCGAGCCGAAGACTATTTCCAGCGTTACTGGCAGTGCGCCGCTGGTGTCGCGCTGCTTGCCATAAGCGACCTCGAGCCGCTCCCAGGTCCGGCGCCCGGTGAGTCCCTGATTCCTGCTGCTGTTCGGGTTGGTGGTGCCGGTGCCGCGCAGGTCGCTGGTGAGCTGGCGCAGATCCGGATAGCAAATGGTCAGGGTTTCCACATCGATCACCGGTTCGGCGAGCCCCGCCTGGAGCAGTCCGGTACCCAGCGCCGTCATCTCCGGGAAGCGCATCACATGAGCGCCGTCATCGACTGCCTGCCAGGCCTCGCGCAACTCACGGAAGGAGCCGGGTCCGAGCGTGGCGAAACTGAACACCCCCGGATAGCGCAGCACGCGCCGGACTTCTGCGAACAGGCTGTCCAGGGAGGTGCACCAGTGGATCATCAGGCTGGAAAACACCACGTCGACCGAAGCATCGGCCAGCGGCAGCCGGCTGGCATTGCCGCAGACGACCAGCGGTGATGCGCCCTCCCGCCGGGCGGCTACCCTGAGCATGTCTTCGGTCAGATCAAGGG
>CAYJPG010000073.1:0-14235 GCA_964371995.1 uncultured Chromatiaceae bacterium
GAACTCATCACGATGCCACCGAACAGCGCCAGCAGCAGGCCGATGACCAGCGTCAGGATGTAGACGCGGTTGATCAGCTGCCGGGTGGCAGCCAGGGTGGCCTGCTCCTTCGCGACCAGTAAACGTTGTCCTTCACTGGTTTGCAGTATCTGGCCCTGAAAAGGTACGGCCTCGCCGTTCCGGTCGGGTTGCGTAAAGTGATACCAGCCGTTGGCATCCAGCTCACCGGCAGGCCACGCCGACATGTTGCCGAGAACCGGGCGCTGGTCGGCGGTTACCAGCAGATAGAGGGTCGACCGGTCCGGATCGCGTGCGATGCGGTCGCGAATCACCGCCTCGACGCCGGGGCCTCCGGTCTGGCGGAACTGTTCGGTGAGTCCGCGGATTTCAGCGCTTATCGTGGCGTTGGTCTGCTGCTCGAGATAACCGTTGGTTTCCCAGTAGATGTAGCCGACGAGAATCATCGCCGAGCTGCCGAAAATCCCCATGTACCACCACGCGAGCTGGAAGGTGGATGTACGGATCAGCCTAAGGGGATTCACTCAGCTTGTACCCGGCGCCGCGCACCGTATGTATGAGTGGCGGGTCGAAGTCCTTGTCTACCTTGCGTCTGAGACGGCTGATGTGCACATCGATCACGTTGGTCTGCGGGTCAAAGTGATAGTCCCAGACGTTCTCCAGCAGCATGGTGCGTGTGACGACCTGGTCCCGGTTGCGCATCAGGTACTCGAGCAGCCGGAATTCACGCGGCTGCAGATCGATCTCCTTGCCGGCGCGGTGCACCGCGCGGCTCAGCAGGTCCACATGCAGGTCGGCCACCTGTACTTCGGTAACGGTTTCTGCACCCTCGCGTACCGGGCGCCGGGCGATGGCTTCGAGTCGGGCCATGAGTTCGGCAAAGGCAAAGGGCTTGCCGATGTAGTCATCCGCCCCGGCCCGCAGCCCCTTGACCTTGTCGTCTACCTCGCCCAGCGCGCTGAGTATCAGCGTGGGCGTGGTATTGCCGGCAGTCCGCAGCGTCTGCACGATGCTGAGCCCGTCAATGCCGGGCAGCATGCGGTCTATGATCAGCGCGTCGTAATTGCCGCTGCTTGCCAGGAACTGCCCGTCCTTGCCGTCGGCACAGTGGTCGACGGTATGGCCGGACTCACGCAGCCCGCCGATGATGAAGCTGGCTACGCCGGGATCGTCTTCGATTACGAGGACACGCATATTGTCAATGATAGCCGGGACGGCCTGTCGGGTGGAGTCCGGATCGGGAAAACACTCAGTTCCAGGTCTGCGACCGCGCTGTCAACAGGTGCAGCAGGGCAGCCTGGGAGTGCACACCGGTCTTGTGGAAGATCCGGGACAGGTGTGTTTTGACGGTGTTGGGGCTGATATTGAGGGCATCAGCCGCCTGCTGCGCCGTCTTGCCGGTGAGCAGGGTCTTGCAGAGTCGCATTTCCGCCTTGCTGAGCCCGTAAGCTCCGGCCAGATCGGCAGGCAGATCAGGGTGGTGGCTGGGTCGCTCATCGTAGATCAGTGCGACACAGGCGGCCCGCTTCGGGAGATCGACCGATTCGGTGTGCTGCGTGAATGGCGAAAAAACGAGCTGACAGGACTGGGTTCCCCCATTGCGCGGGATGAGTATCGGTGCCGGAGGCCTTGCCTGCTGGCCCCGGCTGAGGGCAATAGCGTTAGGCAGTGCCGCATCGAGCATCACCTGTGCACGCGAGTCTGCGGTGCGCAGCTTCCCGTTCCGCAGCGCAAGCCCCTTGTCACGCGCAAATATTGCCGCTGCGCTTTCGTTGACGAGTATGGGCCGCCCGCTGACATCAAAAACCACGATGCCACACGGTGCCATATCGATCATCGCAGCCAGTAGCGCATTGTTCTGGCGAATGCTGACAATGCTCGTGTGCACGCTGATGCTCCTGCACAGGTGTGGCAGCAGCGCCTCGGACAGCAGATCGATATCCGCCGTGGTGAAGGGGTCATCGTCGATGCAACGGGCCAGCGACAAAACCGAGGTCACGCCATCGTGGCTGCCGAGCGAGGCGAACAGAAAGTATTCGAGCTTCCAGGGAGCGGCCAGCTGACTGTGAATCTCGGTCTGGTGGGCAAGATCGGGTGCGACGATTTCGCTGCTCAGCCGGACGGCGCCGGCTGGCTGGTTGAGCATCGCCTGCAGGTAGATGTCATCCCCGCCCTCGCCCCAGCGTGGCTTGAAAGCCTGATTGAAAGCCTCGTCGATACCGCCGGCAATATGAATGGACTTCGCCTGATTGGCGAAGTCCATTTGGTGGATCATCGCAAACCGGGTCTGCAGCAAACTGGAAGCAGCAGCGGTGAAATCGCGCCAGCCGGAAGGCAGGAAAGGTGCCTCGTAAGCCAGGCTGATGAGCCTTGAGAGTTCAAGTGGATCGAGCGTCCGGGAAGTAGTGACCATCTGGCGTACTCCTTTGCAGCCAGGTCAATGCTATGGACGACTTGCAACCGTCCTTCCTTCCCCACGAAGTCTTTTAAGGCAACCCCTATTGGACGCGGGTGCACCGGGTGCTGTCAAGCAGCAGCGCGTTTGGCCGCGATCCGTTCCAGCATCTGTCGCCGCGCTTCGATGTGATATCCGGTGTTATGTGCAGTGGCTGCGACAGCTGGACGCTTTTGCAAGGCGGTCATCCATTCACGCAGTCGGCTGCAGTCTTCAGGCAGGACGGCGCCGGCCAGTTGCACATACATATCGAAGCGTTCGAGGAAGGGCGCAAACTGAATGTCGGTCAGGGAAAATTGCTGTCCGAAAAACCAGGGGCCGGATTCGCTCTTGCGCAGCCCCGCGTGTTCGATATGGCGCAGCACGTCAGACAGGTTTTCGATGTTGGCAGCCCGCTTTTCCGGGTCGCCTGCTGCCGACATCAGCTTGTGCGCCGCCGGCAGAAAGCGCGTTTCACAGTAATCCATCCAGATACGTACCTGGGCCCGCAGGGCAGGTGGCTCCGGCATCAGCGCCGGTTGCGGAAAAGCTTCGTCGAGGTACTGGTTGATGATCGATGACTCATGAACCGTCACCCCTGCGTGACGCAGCACGGGTACTTTCCCATAGGGTGAAATCGCGGCAAACCATTCAGGGCGGCTGAACAGGTCGATCTCGATGACCTCGAAGTCGAGCTTCTTTTCCAGCAGCGTGATGTGCGTGCGTTGTGCGTAGGGGCAGGCGGCAAAACTGTAGAGTTGAATCGCGGACAAGCGGAAATTCTCCCTCAGGCGGCAAGGTTTGCGGCCGCCAGAACTGCTGCATCGACGACACGCTGGCTGACCTGCATCTGGCCAGGCAGCACCGCGCGTGCGATATCGCCGCGCCGGGCAGGTTTCCAGAGCATGGTATCTGTTTTCAGCGCACCGCCGGTGCTGTCGCAGACGAGGGCAACGTGGGGGCGGGCCGGCTCATCGGCAGTCTGGCTCCGGACGATGCCCACCCGGCCGTCCGCGAGTTGCACCCATGAACCGGTCGGATACACACCGAGTGCCTGAATGAAGTTTTTCACCAGGGCTGAATCAAAGTGCGTGTCGCGCATGGAATTCAGGAGCCGTATGGCATCGTGTGCAGGAAGCGCCGGGCTATAACTTTTGTGCTGCATCAGCGCGTCATAGGTATCGACGATTCCGGCGAGCCGTGCGCTGATTGGCAGACGCGTGCCACGGACACCGCGTGGGTAGCCGCTGCCATCGAGCCGTTCGTGATGGCCGAGTATGGCTTCTTCCAGGGTTTCAGAAATGACTTCGGCGGCGCGCACCATGTACAGCCCGCGTCGTACGTGCCGCGTGATGAAGCCGCGTTCAGGGCTGGTCAGGCGTGCAGGTTTGGCCAGAATGGTGATGGGCACGGAGATCTTGCCGATATCCAGCAGTAGTCCCGCGAGAGCCAGTTCGTCGAGCACTGTCCGCTCAAAGCCGATGCGGTGGCCGGCAATCGTCATGAGTACGGCCGAGCCGAGCGCACGGCGATACAGGAATCCGACATGCAGTTCCGTCGCAAGCAGCCACGGCAGGGTATCGCTGTCCTCGACCAGGTTGCTGACCAGTGCCTTGAGGGCCAGTCTGGGTGCGTTAAGCGAGATCTGCTCCGAGCGTCGCGCTTCGCGCACAGTCGCATCCAGCGCGTGACCGGTTTCATGCAGTGCATGCCGGCTCCGGTTGAGGCCGGACCGCCGATAGTTGGGTGTCAGGGTGCTCACGCGGGCGGTCAGGCCTGTGCTGAACAGTTCGTTCTCGCTGTGCTCGGAGAGTACCGGGTCGACATACACATAGCTGCAGACACGACGCAAGGCCTCGATCTGCTCGGCGTGGCCGAGCAGAAAACCATGCGCATGGAACGGCGTCTGCAGCCACGGGCGGTCGAGCTCGGCGACATACATGCCGAGCTGCAACCGTCTGCAGTCAACCGGAATCAGCTGCGCTGGAAACACGCCTGCCATTTTTTTCTTGTTCTTGTTACGGCCAGCCCACTCTAACAGCAGACAGCTTCCGGAACTGTGACGGGTCGCACGGCATTTCCCGGAATGTTGTGGTCCCCGGGCTTTTCGCAGCCTTATGGTGAATGAAGTGGCGTCAACGATTGCAGGTATACCGCAATCGCGCGGCGATCAGCCGCTGTCAGTTGGCTCGTATTGTCGTCTATCACTTCGCTCATCGAGGAACCGGCGAAGTCACCATCCGGCAGCATGCCCATTTCGAGAAACAGCAGGATATCGTCGATCGTCCACTGGCCGATCCCGCCTTCAGGATCCTGGCGGATTCCGGGAATCTTCTCGTTGTCGGGGCCGTCAGGGTTACCAGCGAGTTCCCGCGAATCATCGCGTGCGCCCAGAAAATTGCGCGGAGTATGACACTCGCCGCAATGACCCAGGTGGCGCACCAGGTAGGCACCGCGATTCCATTCCGCGTCCCGTAGCCGGTCAGCCTGATAGGGCTGCGGATGAAACCAGAGCAGGTTCCAGCCCAGCATCACCCGGCGCGAGCGCAGGTACCAGGGCAGTTCGTGCGGGGGAACCAAATGGTGGACGGGCGGGAGGCTGCGCAGATAAGCGGCGATCGCCGACACATCGCCATCGCTCATTCCCGCATAGGCGGGATAGGGAAATACCGGATAGTAGAGGCTGCCGTCCGGCGCACGTCCGTGCCGGAGCGCCGCATCGAAATCACGGTCTGTCCAGCCACCGGTGCCGGTTTCGCGGTCAGGCCTCAGGTTAGGGGAATAAAAAATTCCGAACGGGGTTTCCAGGCGGCGCCCCCCGGCGAGCGGTATTGCGTCCGGGCGATCGGCCGTATGACAGCTGATGCAGCCGCCGGCATGGATGAGATAGCGGCCGCGTTCGATCTGTTCGGAAGTTGCTGATGCCGCCAGGCACGTTGCAGCGATGAGCCAGAGCAGCAGCGCGGCGAAGAGCCGGGACTCCGTGCGGAGTCCCGGTTGTACAACCATTACTTCTTTTCTTTGCGGTAACGGTCGTGACAGCCCTTGCAGGCTTCACCGACGGCCTTGAATGCCTTCATGGTTGCGGTCTTGTCACCTGCCACTACCGCATCACGAAGTGCTGCTGTCGACTTTTCGACGGCTGTAACCTGCTGCCCGAATTTGTCCTGCTCCTGCCAGATCAAAGGCAAGGCATCGGTATTGCCCGTATCGGTTCCTGCCGGAAACAGGACCTTGACCTCAGTTCCCATCGCTGCGAGTGCCTCGACGTGGGCACGCAAATGATCCTGGTGCTCGACGCGACCAAAGTTGATCAGCGAGAACGCACCGGTGTGAGCGGCCATGGCCGACATGACGGCCTTGCGATACTTGATCGCGTCGGCGGGCGCTGTAGCGCTGAAGCTGGTGCCGGCAAAGGCCAGCGTGGCAAAGGTCAGGAGAGCGGTCAGACTGCGGTGGTGCATGTGGATACCTCTATCGGTTGGTGGTTGGACAATGGTTGTCCAAGGGAGTGAGCTGGCCGCCGATCACGAGTGCCGTGACGATCAGGCTGCCATCCGTGCAGCGTGTCATTACGGCGCTGACGTCGACTGCGTAGGGGTTCTGGCCCTTGTGCGGTTTGTTTCCGTCGAAGTCCTTGTAGACGCGCAGGTTCAGCGGCGACTGCACGGCAGGCCCGCTTTCGGCTGTTGACGGCTGTGCAGTTTCGAGATTCCACCTGTTCGCATCCATCGCTGAGGGTGTCTGTGCCGCTGCGGCGCCAGCCAAAAGCAACAGGAAGAGCAGCTGAGGGTGGAGGCGTATCACGGCTGCGCAGGTGCCTCCCGCGCAACTGTCGGGGTCGCGAGCCAACCCTGGATGTCCTTTGCGATTGCGGGGCCTGCTTCCTCCGCGGCCATATGCCCGATGCCCGGGTAAGTAATGACGGTTACGCTGGGCGCACTGCCCAGCATCTGGCGCAGTTCCTCAGCCTGCTCAACCGGGGCCTGGGGATTCTTTTCTCCCCAGAGAATCAGCGTCGGGACGCTAATGGCTGCCGTGACCTTGACGATATCCGCACTTGAGTAGCTGCGCAGCCGGGCAAGAATCGCTGCCCGTTGCCCCTCGCGCATCCACATGTCGTACCACTGGTCGATGAGCTTGTCGTTCACTTTGGATGGGTCGCCAAAGCGCGAAGTCAGCATGAACTTCGCGAAAGCCCGCGGCGGTGCAATGTACGTAAGAATATCCGCCCATTTCGGTACCGCACGTCCGGCGCGCTGCATGGCCCGGCCTTCAAGTGAGCCGGGGCTAAGCAGGATTAGCCGCTCCACGCGTTCTGGATGCGCTGCCGTGTAATGCATGGCAACGGTGCCGCCGAGCGATGTGCCGCCGATCGAGAAGCGTTTCAGTTGAAGCGCATCGACGAAGCGGCTGGTCAATTCCACTGTACGCTCAAGGCTGTAGTCACCGGATGGATCCGGCCCGGTCAGTCCGTGGCCGGTCATGTCGAAGCGCAGGACGCGGTGCGTTTTCTTCAGCGATTCGACCGCGTCGTCCCAACTCAGCAAGCTGGCGAAATTGGCATGAATCAGAACCAGGGGCGGGCCGCTGCCTTCGTCGCGGTAATGAATCCGCACTCCGTCTACATTGAGGAACCGGGATGCCGGGTTAGCGTATTTCGCCTCGAGTACTTCGGCGGGGATATCGCGATAGATCCAGGCGGCAATCAGGAAGGCGATGCAGCCGGTGACGAAAATGCCGCCGAGGACGTAGCCAGAATATCGCAACCACCGCATCAGGCACCTCCTGCTGGCGAATCCGGGTCAGTCAAGGTCCGGGGTCGAGTGAGGTCACAGTGTTGCACGTGCCATGGGCAAAAAAACGGGGGCCGTATGAGCGGCCCCCGTCTCGTCCAGAATAACGTATCTGGATTAGGGCTTTGCAGCGTCTGCAGCAGCATCAGCAGCGTCGCCGGCCGCGTCTGCGGCAGCGCCAGCAGCATCAGCAGCGTCGCTGGCCGCATCAGCGGCAGCGCCGGCCGCATCGGCAGCGGCAGCACCTGAAGCGTCCATCGCCGAACCAGCAGCATCGCCAGCAGCATCAACTGCCTGCGAAGCGCTGTCCATTGCCATATCTGCAGCTTCCGTCGCCTGTTCGGCCGCTTCCTTCGCCTGCTCGGCGGGCTTGCCGCCACAGCCGGCAATCATCAGCAGCGCAACTGGCAGACCAAGCCATGCCTTACGGATCGTAGTGCTCATGTAGTCATCCTCCTGTATCCACAACTTCTTTACGGCCAGATTCAGGCGAAGCAATTTCCGCCTGATATCGGCAAGCTGGTCACGGGACACCCCCCGTAAACGCCTGTTTGCCGAAACCGGTTCCCATCCCTTTGCTGCCATTCGGAATTTCCTGATGAACGTTCCGGCGCTTCGTACCTGAACCCGCACCTGCCATCCGCCTGACAACCTGAAGCCTGCTGAGAGCCGGCAGGCGTACGTAGCATACACCAATACATGAGTGCTGAATTCACTGACCAGGCAGCGGCAGCGGTCTGTTTGGCAAGTTGACGGCAGATGGCTGCGCCGGTCATCATAGCGACGCCGTGTCGGTAAAAGTCCATGCCCAGAATCGAAGCCGCCAACATTGAAGAACATGTCCGTCTGGAGAACGGGCGGATCCTCGCCGCTTCAGCCCAGTTGTTCAGCGAACTCGGTTACCGCGGTACCGATATGGAAGACATAGCCCAGGCCGTCGGGCTGGCGCGCAACTCCCTGTATCGCTACTACCCCAACAAGGACCACATCCTGCTGGCCTGCGTGCTGCGCGATATGGTGCCTTTTGTCGAGGAACTGAAGTCTCTGGATAGCAGATATCCGGATCCGCTGCCGCGTATCGGCGCATGGCTGGATACCCAGATCGAGATAGCCACAAGTCCGGCACATGCCACGATGGAACTCATGGGCGAGATACGGGAAGCTGCACCGGATCTCCGCAAGCAGATCATCGCCCTGCACAGTTTGCCGAATGCCGTGCTGGAAGGGGCGGTGAGCGAACTGCTGAAGGGCAAACGCCGCGACGTGCAGCTGGTGACGGCTCTGGTTGCGGGCATGGTTGAGGCAGCGTCGCGGCAGGCGATAAGGCACGGTAACAAGGCAGCCGTAAAGCGGGAACTGCGCCGCATGGTTGAGAGCGTACTGATCAATTGACAGGTCCGGGAATCCGATGAACATCGACGCAAAACAACGTAACAAGATCCTGCTGCTGCTGTTTGTCGGGGTGCTGATGGGCGCCCTCGATATCGCCATCGTCGGGCCGGCGTTCCCGGCAATCCAGGCCGAGTTTTCCATCGACAGCCGGCGGATGGCCTGGATCTTCAATATCTATGTGCTGGTCAGCCTGATCAGTACGCCGCTCATGGCGAAGCTCTCTGACCGCTTCGGCCGGCGCAGCATCTACATCCTCGATGTTGCCCTGTTCGTTTCGGGTTCGCTGATCGTTGCCAGCGCGCGCAGCTATCCGGTGATGATCCTTGGGCGTGCCGTGCAGGCATTGGGGTCGGGCGGCATCCTGCCGGTTGCTGCCGCCGTGATCGGCGATACCTTCCCCCCGGAAAAGCGTGGTGGTGCGCTGGGGCTGATCGGTGCCGTATTCGGTATTGCGTTTCTGATCGGCCCGGTGCTGGCGGGTTTCATACTCAAATACGGAACCTGGCACTGGCTGTTCCTGATCAATCTGCCGATCGGCCTGATCTTGATGGTCAGTGCGGCGCGCATGTTGCCGGCCACCCGGCCGGCGCAGCGCAAGCCCTTTGATTTCAAGGGCGTGCTGCTGATGAGCCTGATACTCGGCCCGCTTGCTCTTGGTATCACCGGGCTTGACCGGAGCCTGCCGGCGATGGGAATGGGCGAGCCGCTGATCGGCGGGGCCATCCTGTTTGCGCTGGTACTCGTACCGTTGTTCTGGGGCGCTGAAAAGCGTGCCGCAGACCCGGTGCTTCAGCCGCGTCTGTTCAGCTCCAAACAGATGAATATCGCGGGGCTGCTGTCGATCGGTACCGGTATGGCAGAAACCAGTGGCGTCTTTTTGCCTTCACTGGCGGTCGCCGGTCTGGGCATGACGGCCCATCAGGCAAGTTTCTGGATGATCCCGACAGTCATCGCGCTGGTCATCGGTTCGCCGTTGGCGGGGCGGCTGCTGGACCGGATCGGTTCGAAGATCGTCGTGCAGGCGGGTCTGCTGCTGGTCGCGGTCGGTTTCTTCATGTTCGGTATCGCCGGTACCAGCATGGTCTTTTTTGTACTCGGCCAGGTTTTGTCAGGATTCGGTCTCTCGGCACTGCTGGGCGCGCCACTGCGCTATGTGGTGCTCAACGAGGCGGGTGCCGAGCAGCGCGGAGCGGCGCAGGGACTGCTGAGCGTGATGCTGTCGATGGGGCAGCTCAGCGGTGCCGCAATGGTCGGTGCCATAGCGGCGTCTTACGGGGCGGACAATCCGCAGGGCTTCCAGCAGGGCTTTATTGCCATCGGCGCTGTGATGGCCGTGATGACGCTGTTGGCCCTGGGTCTCAAGAACCGTGCCGCGGAGCGCGCCAGCAGCGCAGCCCTCAGCGCCTGAGGCGAAACTTCGCCGCCAGCCATTTGCCTCCGGCGTAAACCAGCAACAGCAGCATTGCGGCCTGTCCGGTCATGACGCAGAAGAGCTTCAGTTTCTTGGCCAGCACCAGCAGGACCGGCAGCCAGGCAGTTTTTGCCGGATAAAGGCTGATGGCGCTCAGCGCCGCGATATTCTCCAGCCAGTCGAACACGGTTCCCAGCATGAACACCGGTAGCAGATTGCGTGCTGTCAGCGCCGCATACCAATGCGGCAGACTGTTGCGCAGCGCAAATGCAGCTGTTGCTGCGATGAACAGGCCGGCGAAGAAGGGGAAGGCATAGTCGATCAGCGTGAAGGCATGGTAGAGATTGCGGGCTGCCTCGGTGTAGGTGGCGATTTGCGGGTAGACCTCTGCAGCTGCAAGCCCGTTTTGCAGGTCGAAGGGCTGGTTGCCCGCGGCGTGGGCCGGAAACATCTCGCCGATCCGCAGCAGCGCCATCAGGGAGCCGGCGAAGACGATCAACACGCCGAGGTAAAGCCACCAGGTCCGTGACGTCCGGATCACCAGATCCTGCAGTCGGTTCAGCATGATGAATTCCTGTTCCCCTGTCGCAATCATGCCTGTGCCATGCAGGCCCCTCAATCAGTACGGCTATACTTTTTCAGTATCCACAGTATCTGTGCGGCAGAGGTGCATTGATGGCTTACTGGCTGATGAAATCAGAACCCTCGGTGTACAGCATCGATGATCTGGAGCGGGACGGCAGCACGGACTGGACTGGTGTACGCAACTACCAGGTGCGCAACATGTTCCGCGACGAATTCCGTACAGGCGATCTGGCCTTTTTCTATCATTCGAGTTGCGCGCAGCCCGGTATCGTCGGCCTGATGAGTGTGTCTGGTTTGGCGAGTCCCGATGCGGGGCAGTTTGATCCCCGGTCGGACGCCTTCGATGTGCGCGCGCAACGCGACAAGCCGGTCTGGCTTTCAGTGGAAATGCGCTTCAAGCAGAAGTTTGCTGCCGCCTTGACGCTCGATGAGCTGCGCCGGCATGCGGAGCTTGCGGATCTGGCACTGCTCCGCCGGGGTAATCGCCTGTCAGTCATGCCGGTCACGCCGGCCGAGTGGCGCTTCATGCTCGGTCTCGCCAGGCGGAAGAAATGAGCCGGTCGGCTGCTTAATGCAGCGCTGTCAGGTCGTGTTTTTCCGGCGGCTCTCGTCGAGTATCTGCTGACGCACTGCGCTGATTTCCGTCGTCCGCGTTACCGGTGCCGTGGCACTGCAGGCAGGCGTGCGCGGGCAGGCATTGCTGCGCGGACAGATCACGCTGGCCGGTGACTCCAGCGCCTCGCCTACCCAGGCGATATTGAGCACTCGCCCCACCGCGCGGATTGCAGTGGCGGCGGTTGCCGGCACTGCCGCCGTGCCGCTGTGCCGCCGGCAGGCCTGATGGATGCCCTGCACGATGGCTTCAGCGTCGAAACCCTGTGATTCCAGCGCCGGGACGAGATCGATACCCACTGACAGCACATGCGGGTTGCCGGCCATGTCCCTGGTGCGCAGTGAGTGACAGCAGTAGAGGAGCGCGCGTTCACCGTCTATGAGTACGGAAATCTGTGAGGCGGGCTGCGAGGTCTTGCCACGGCCGAGCATCCGGAACACCGCCCAGTGCGGGCATGGGTCGGAGACCATGGCGAAATTTCCCCAGGGCAGGGGGATACCGTTGCCGCGATATACCGCGCGCAGATAACCGGGCGGATAGGCATCGAAGAAATGCCAGTGGCGGTAAGGCGATACGGCGGTCATCCGCCGCATGATGACTGCGGGCGTCAGCTCCAGCTTGCTGCAGGCCTCGACTCGGTAGCTTTCACGCGTGAGAAAACGGCGGAACGGCCGCTTGGGGCAGAGGAGCGCACCCGCGAAGAAACCGCACTCGAAGTCGCGCCACGCGGAAAGGACGTCCTGGGCATTCATGCCGCCGGTGTTCTCCACAGTACCGGTCGGGCTGCCACCCATCTCACCGCCCGTGGCGTGCGCTGATTTCAGCCCGTCTCCGCCGTGCAGGATCCTGTGCGCCAAATGGGAGGCGAGGTCGAATTTCAGGCGGGCAGGATCTTTCTGCAGTTCGCGGTTGGCGTAGACGGTACCGGGTGCCTCATAAAAGGAGCGCATCACGCTGCGCACCTCGCGATCATTGTCGCGTGCGAGCAGCGGTTTTCGGTCGAACCAGTGGATCTTTACGCCATGTCGTTTGCACAGGCGCAGCAGGTCATCGACCGTCAGCGGAAAGCGCCGCTCGCCGACTTCCTCGGCCGAGCGCTCCAGGTCCGGAAAATCGTTCTGCGCCATCTCCTGATATGAGCGGATCAGCAGATGGGCAAACTGCTGACCGGTTGTGCCCGTCTGCGCCAGCAGTTCAGGAATAGCGGCTTCGAGCAGTTCGCGGGAAAAGAGGAAGCCGGGCTCGAGCGGAATTCTTGCGGCACCGCCCTTGACCTTGCCCCGTGGCGTCGCCTCGATCTCCGGATTCTCGTCGAGAAACCAGTGCGAGTCTTTCTGGAAGACCGAGGCCAGCAGTTCCAGCAGCCTGGGCGACGGAATCCGCTGCCCGGTCTCGATCATGCTCAGGTAGGAAACGGACGGGGCCAGGTCTGCATCGAGCTGGATGCAGCGGGTGGACATGTCCTGCAGCGTCAGCCCGTTGCGCTTGCGCAGATTGCGGAACTTGGCGCCGAGGAAGTGACTTTTTCTGAGCAGAGTGGACATAAGTCAGTTGTGAAATTTACACAGTGGAATTTTCAATGTGAAATTTTCCTCTGTGTTCATCGTAAGCTGCAGCCATGGATACAGCAAGCCACACCGACCGCATCATCACGCCGCAGGCCATGCGGCTTGTCACCGAACTGCAGCAGCGCTTCAATCCGCGCCGCCTGGCGCTGCTGGCGGCGCGCCAGAAGCGTCAGGCTGCCATTGACGCCGGAGCGATGCCGGATTTTCTGCCCGATACGGCGGCCATACGTGGCGCGGACTGGCGGATCGCACCGGTGCCTGCTGATCTGCAGGACCGGCGCGTGGAGATCACCGGCCCCGTCGAGCGCAAGATGATGATCAACGCGCTGAACTCCCCGGCGCTGGCCTTCATGGCCGATTGCGAGGATTCCTGCGCGCCGACCTGGGACAACATCGTTCAGGGTCAGCAGAATCTCAAGGACGCAGTCGATCGCACCATCAGCTATATCGATCCCGTGAGCCAGAAGCACTATCGCCTCAATGACAAGATAGCGACGCTGATCGTGCGGCCGCGCGGCTGGCACCTGGTCGAGAAACACATATACATCGACGGTGAGCCGGTATCGGCTTCGCTGTTCGATTTCGGCGTATTCCTGGCCAACAACCATGAGTCGCTGGCCCGTCATGGCACCGGCCCGTACTTCTATCTGCCCAAGCTGGAAAGTCATCTCGAAGCGCGGCTGTGGAACGATGTCTTCGTCGCCGCGCAGGACCATCTGGGCATGCCGCAGGGCACGATCAAGGCCACCGTGCTGATCGAGACAATCCTCGCGGCCTTCGAGATGGACGAAATCCTCTATGAATTGCGTGAGCATTCCGCAGGACTGAACTGCGGGCGATGGGATTACATTTTCAGTTTCATCAAGAAATTCCGTAACCGGCCTGACTTCGTGCTGCCTGATCGCAGCGCGGTGACCATGGACCGCCACTTTCTCAAGTCCTATGTGGATCTGCTGATCCGTACCTGCCATCGTCGCGGTGCGCATGCGATGGGTGGCATGGCAGCGCAGATCCCGGTGAAGAATGACCCGGCCGCCAATGAAGCGGCGATGGCCCGCGTACGGGCCGACAAGTTGCGCGAAGCAAGGGCAGGCCATGATGGCACCTGGATCGCCCATCCCGGTCTCGCTGCCGTTGCCCTCGAAGCCTTTGCCACGGCCATGACCGGCCCTAACCAGCTGCAGGTCGGCCGTGGGGATGTCGAGGTGACTGCCGCCGATCTGCTGCGCGTTCCGGACGGGCCGATCACCGATGAGGGGCTGCGTCACAACATCCGTGTCGGCCTGCAATACCTCGAGGCCTGGCTCGGCGGGCAGGGCTGTGTGCCGCTCTATCACCTGATGGAAGACGCAGCCACGGCCGAGATCTGCCGTGCGCAGATCTGGCAGTGGCTGCGACACGGTGCGCATACCAGCGAT
>CAYJPG010000073.1:14245-14518 GCA_964371995.1 uncultured Chromatiaceae bacterium
AAAACCCATTCATGCAACCCCCCCCCCCGCCCTATAGGGGCGGGGCGATTTGGTGGGGGGGGCCGCGACACGGTGCGCATACCAGCGATGGCCGGCCTGTCACCATTGAGCGATTCGACACGGCCCTGCAGGAAGAGCTGCAGGTCATTGCCGGCGAAATCGGTGCGGACCGCTTCAAGGCGGGGCACTTCGATACCGCCGCGGAGATGTTCACCACGATGATCCGCGCGTCCGACTTCGATGAATTCCTGACCCTGCCAGCCTACGCAAGAC
>CAYJPG010000074.1:0-14282 GCA_964371995.1 uncultured Chromatiaceae bacterium
GATTCTTTCACCGGATTTGTCACCCGGCGAGGTCCTCGAACTTGGCCTGCTGGCCGAGCGTTACGGCATCGGCGCGGTATGGACCTCAAACTACCCCTCCTCACGCGACCCTTTCATCAGCCTTTGCCCGCTCGCACTCGCATCCAGCAAGATCAGGCTGGGCCCACTGGTGATCACGCCTTACGAGCTCCACCCGCTGAAAATCGCCAAGGCGCTGGGCAGCCTGAATGAGCTTTGTCACGGACGGGCAAATATCCTGATCGGCGGACCCACCGGCGTGAACGCCACCATGGGCATGGGCCTCACACGGATGGTCGGCCGGGTGCGCGAATGCGTGGAAATCCTGCAAGCCACCAGTGCGGAGCGGGTACTCAACTACAACGGCAAGATCTTCCAGGTCTGGGGGTACAAGCCCGTCTGGGCAACTGACACACCGCCGGCCATCTATGTCGGTGCCAACAAGCCACAGATGCTCGCCATGGCAGCGCGCACCGCCGACAACATCATGCTGGGTGACATCACGCCACACCACCTCACCACCGCCATCGCCACTCTCGACCAGAATTTCGCCGCAGCGGGCAGACGCCGTGGGAAACTTCAGCTCAGCGGCCTGGTCGCCTGGCATGTCAAGGCTGATCGGCAAGAGGCCGTGGCCGAAGCGCGCCAACAGCTCGCCCTGCGCGGCATGCTCGACAGCTGGTATCTGCGGCCATTTCTGAGCGAAGAAGAATGCCAATTCGTGGCGGCGCACCGCGGAGCGTTTTTCAGCGCCTACAAGAACAACACGCCGGAAATCGTCGGCGTACCCGACGCGCTGATCAACCGGATCATCGACAACCTCAGTTGCACGGGCAGTGCCGATGACATCGACCGGCATATTGAACGTCTCCGGCACTTCAGGGATCTGGGCCTGACCCAGGTGGCCCTCAAGCTTCACAGCGACAGTGCCGCTGCGATCCGGCTGATCGGCGAGCAGCTCGTCCCGGCCCTGCAGTAGACTCTCAGACCTGATCGCAACGCCGGAAGGGCTGGTGGCATGGAAATCGATATCATCCTCAACGAATTCGCCTCGCCGCAGGAAGCTGCCGAGCTCGGCCTGATGGCAGAGCGTTACGGCGCTCGCGGCGTCTGGTCCAGCAATTACGGCTGGTCACGCGATCCCTTTTTCACCCTGTCGCTGCTCGCCCATCAGTCGTCGCGCATCCGCCTCGGGCCGATGGCAGTCAGTCCGGCCGAACTGCATCCACTGAAGATGGCCAACCTGCTGTTTTCGCTGAACGAGCTGTCGCGCGGCCGCGCCATGATCATGGTCGGCGGCGGCGGCGCGGTGCTGCAGGCAATCGGTGGCAAACGCGAACGAATGATCCGGCGTACCCGCGAATGCCTGGAGATCCTCAAGGGCGCATCGCCCGACAAGATGATGAATTACAACGGCGAGATATACAAAGTCTGGGGTTACCAGCCGAAGTGGTACACGGACACGCCGCCGCTGATCTATTTCGGCTCGAACCACCCGCAGAGCCGCAAGCTGTCCACCGAACTTGCTGATGGACTGATCACCAGCGATTTCGTCGTACCGCTGATGAAGGACTTCATCGCCAAGGCGCATGCCGAGCTGAAAGCCGCCGGCCGCTCGACGCGCGACTTTCGCATCAGCAACTTCTGGGCCTGGCACATCAAGAAGGATCCGGCCGCATCGATGCGCGAGGCGCGGCGAGAGCTGATGCTGCGCGGCTGGCTCGGCGAGCAGTATTTCAAACCATTTCTCGAAGCGGATGAAGTGCGGCTGATGCGCGCACACGAGCAGGATTTCCTGAACGCATTCCTGCGCGGCACCGATGTGATCGAGAACGTACCCGACGAACTGGTCACCAAAATGGTCCGCAACATCTCCTTTGTTGGCGGTCTCGACCAGATCGAGCCGGCCATCGAAACGCTCAAGGCCTTTGCTGCGGCCGGCCTGACGGAAATCGCCCTGCGCGTACACGACGACCCGGCGGATGCTATCCGCCTGATCGGCGAGCGGGTGATCCCGGCTTTGTGCTAGACAGGAGCCAGACGAGGTTCAGATCAGGAAACGGCCTGCCCACCAGGCGCAGGCGGCGATCAGTCCCGAGGCCGGGATCGTCACGATCCAGGCGACAACGATGTTGCCGGCCACCCCCCAGCGCACCGCCGAAAAGCCGCGCTGCGCAGAACCGACGCCGATAATTGATCCCGTGATGGTGTGCGTGGTCGACACCGGGATACCAAGGTCCGACGCGAAGAACACCGCCATCGCACCGCCGGTTTCTGCCGAGAAACCACCGACCGGCTTGATTTTGGTGATGCGCTGACCCATGGTCTTGACGATACGCCAGCCGCCAAACAGAGTGCCGCAGGCAATGGCGACAAAGCAGCTCGTGATAACCCACGTCGGCAGATGGTCACGGGTCGCGCTACCGGAAGCGATCAGCAGCAACCAGATAATCCCCATCGTCTTCTGGGCATCATTGCTGCCGTGGCCAAGGCTGTACATGGCAGATGAAACGAGTTGCAGCTTGCGAAAGACGCGATCGACCCGGTTGGGCGGGATCCTGAAACATATCCAGGATATTGTGGTGATCAGTATCGCACTCCACACAAAGCCGATAACCGGTGAGGCAACGATAAACAGGGCGGTCTTGAGAATGCCCGGGGCAAGCAATGCGCTGGTACCGGATTTTGCCAGCATCGCACCGATCATGCCGCCGATCAGCGCGTGCGATGAGCTCGACGGGATGCCGTAGTACCAGGTAATGCCATTCCAGATGATCGCACCGATGAGTGCGCCAAAAATCACATGGTAGTCAACGAGCCCGGGTTCAATGATGCCCTTGCCGACTGTAGCCGCCACCTTCATCTCGAAAATGGCGATGGCGAGAAAATTGAACATCGCCGCCCAGACGACGGCCTGGTAGGGTTTGAGCACTCCGGTAGAGACGACCGTCGCGATCGAGTTCGCAGCGTCATGAAAGCCGTTCATGAAATCAAATACCAGCGCGAGCCCGATGAGCAGGGCCAGGGTACCGACGGTGAACTGCGGATCGATGTTCAACCGTTTTCCAGCACTACGCCTTCGATGACGTTAGCGACGTCCTGGCACTTGTCGGTAGCCGTTTCAAGCAGTTCGTAGATAGCCTGCAGCTTTATCACCTGGCGCACATCAGTCTCGTCGCGAAACAGCCTGGAGATGGCACCCCGCATCACGCGATCAGCATCCGACTCAAGCCCGTCGATCTCCTGGCAAACCATCAGGATCGATGGTGCATTTTTCATCGAGGACAGCAGACTGGTTGCCGCCTGCACCCTTTCGCAGCAGATTCTCACCAGGTCGGCAAGGTGTGAAGCTTCCGGTTCGACGGCCTGGATATCGTAGAGCAACAGCGATTCGGCAGCGTCCTCCATCAGGTCCAAAATGTCATCCATTCGCGAAATCATGCGGTGAATATCATCACGATCAAATGGGGTAACGAAAGTCTTGTGGAGCAACTGTACCGTGTCATGGGTAACGCGATCGGCTGCACGCTCGAGTTCACCGATCCGCTTGATACGCGCGGCCCGCGCCGGTACGTTGGCGTAATCCTCAAGCAGCTCGGCGAGCACCGTACCGCCCTGCACCAGCAGAGCGGCATGCTGGTTGAACAGATCGAAAAACCTCCCCTCTCGGGGCATCAACCGGGAGAACAATTGCATCAGGATGTCTCGTTTATGCTCGTTTTCGGCACAGGTTAGCAGAAAGGACCGGGTCCGCAGCACCATCGACCTGTCGAGGCAATGAACTCCTCCCCGCCCGTCTCCATTCAGACCGCGAGCCGCCAGGCGTCCCCGTCGCGTACGATGCGGCCCGCCGAGGGCGTGGCGAAGTGACTGCCAAACACCAGCACCGGCGTGTCGCCGTAGCGCGCAATGAAATCCTGCCGGGTGCGCAGCGCCATCGGTTTGTCGAAATCGAAAGGGCTGGACCAGTGCGGTCGGGCCAGCTGGCAGGGGTGATGCATGAGGTCGCCGGTCACCACCGCCTGCTCGCCCCGCGATGCGATGCGATGCGGATCGACACATGGCCCGGTGAATGACCCGGCGTCGACTCGAGCCAGACCTCGTCGGTGATGCGGAAATCAGGCGCAACACATTCGCCCTGCCCCGTGTCGAATACCGGTCGCACTGAATCCCCGGCGTAGTCGCCCAGTGCACTGACCGGCGCCTTGTCGAGCCAGGCCCAGTCCTGCGCGCTGAAGATGTAGCGCGCGGAGGGAAAGGTCGGCTGCCAGCGGCCATCAATGAGCATGGTGTTCCAGCCCACATGGTCCGGATGCAGGTGCGTGCAGACCACGAAGTCAACGCGCTCGCGCGGAAAGCCGGCCGCGGCGATCTCATCGAGAAACCGCCCCTGGCGCCGGTTCCACTGCGGCACGATGCGCGGCTTGTCGTTGCCGAGGCAGGTGTCGATGACAATTCGCTGGCCGCAACTCTCGACCAGCAGCGAGTGAATGCTGCTGATGAGCTGTCCCTGCTCCGTCACGAAGTGCGGCTTGAGCCAGTCGATCAGCGCGAGATTGGCCGGCGTCGCGTCGGGCAGCATGATCGCGGCACTCATCGACGCGTCTTCGGTCTCGATGATCCGCGTGATCGTGACGTCGCCAACTTTCCAGCATTGCATGGCTTTCAGGTCTCACTCCGGATCCGGCAAATGGAACCGCGGCCCGCGATGCTGGCCCGGCGTGCGCGGCTGGATGCCGGACTTCAGCCGGCCGTCAGGCCCGTAGTCATCGAGTTTCTGGAAAAACATCGGTGTGTCGTTCGCCAGATTGAGCAGCCGCTGCCGGTACTCGTCGAGAATCGTCTTCCGGCGCACATCGTCAACCCAGCGGACAGCGTGCGCAACGAAAGGCTGGAGCACATCGTAACCACACAGCGCGAGTACCCCCGCGTGTAGCGGCCAGAGCGTGCGTTCGAGATCACCGTTGCGACCGTCCGGCAGGGATGCAGTGGGCGGCGCGCTGGTTGTAAAGGAAAGCATCGCGCGCCGGCCACGCAATACGCCCCGGTCCCAGGTGCGACCGAAGTCGTAAGTAACACCGTAGGCAAACACGCGATCGATCCAGCCCTTGAGCATGGCGGGCACCGAGTACCACCAGAACGGGAACTGCAGGATCAGCAGATCGGCGGCAAGCAGGCGGTCGATCTCGCGCTGCACATCGGGGGCAAAGCCGCCCGTACGCGCCGCATGTGCCTGTTCTGCACCCATATCCAGCCGTGCCGGATCGGCGCGCGCGGTGAAATCATGACTGCCGGCGACCGGATTGAAATTCTGCGCGTAGAGATCCGAAACGGTCACCTGGTACCCGGCGCCGCTCAGGGTAGCAACCGCAAGATCCTTCATCGCCCCATTAAAGGAATGCGGCTCCGGGTGTGCGTAGACGATCAGCGCGCGCATGGTGTCCGGAGTATAAAGGCCCATTCCCGTATCCGGAGCAAACCCGGTAAGCTCAGCCCGGAATTGCCGCTGACGCCGAGTCCTGACTCACCACCCCAGGGAGAACGCCCCGTGAAAGCCAGCAGCCTTGCCCTGATCCTGATCGGGGTCTTTCTCAATGCCAGTGCCCAGCTGCTGCTGAAAGCCGGTGCGAGCGATCTGCGCAGCGTCGACCTGGTGCTCGCCAATGCCGGCAACATCGCCCTGCGACTGGCAACGAATCCGGCCATCATCGTCGGCCTCGGCTGCTACGCCGTCAGCGTCGTGGTGTGGATTCTGGCCCTGACCCGTGTCGACGTCAGCGTGGCCTACCCGATGCTTTCGCTGGGCTATATCGTCAGTGCGGCAGGTGCCTGGTGGCTGTTTGACGAGGGCATTACACCGATGCGCATGGCCGGCATTTTCACCATCATCGTGGGCACCTGGCTGGTAGCCCGCAGCTGAGGCTGGCGGCTGGACTTGGACCGGTCAATGCAGCAGTATCGCGCCCTCCCCGATCAGCCAACCCAGCCCATGAGCAACGACGTTGCGGCCCCTCAGGGACCCGAATCCGTGATCAAGACCATCACGGCTGCGGCTCTGGACGAACTGTCCGGCAAGGCCGTCGCCGCCGAACGCCGGCGCGCCCACCTGAATGTCCATGCTTCGCTGGATGCCAACGTCCAGCGGCTGTTCATTGCCACAGAACCCGATACCTACATGCGCCCTCACCGCCACCCGGAAGCCCACAAGTGGGAGTACTTCATGGTACTCAAGGGGCGCATTGACCTGCTGGTGTTCAGCGCTGCCGGCGAACTCCGGCAACGCATTCCGCTATCGCCTGACACGACCGTCGCCACCGAAATTCCGCCCGGCCTCTTCCATGCCTATGTCTGCATGCAACCGGGCACACTCGCGATGGAGATCAAGGAAGGCGCATACATTCCGACGCCTGAAACCGACTTCGCCAGCTGGGCGCCGGCCGAACGGTCAGCGGGTGCTGCAGCCTATCTGCAGTGGATGCAAACCGCACAACCATGAGCAGTCCACCGGACTTTCTGCCCTTTACCCGGCCATCCATCGATGAGGACACCATCGCCGGTGTGGTGGAGGTCCTGCGTTCAGGCTGGATTACCAGCGGCCCGCAGGTCAAGGCCTTCGAAGCCGCATTGTCTGCCCACTGCGGCGGGCGCCCGGTACGGGCACTCAGTTCCGCAACCGGGGCGCTGGAAATCGCCCTGACGCTCGCCGGTGTTGGCCCCGGTGATGAAGTCATCACCACGCCATTGTCATGGGTGGCAACTGCAAACGTGGTGCTTCGCGCCGGAGCGCGACCGGTGTTTGTCGACGTCGCGGCTGCCACGCGCAACATCGATCTCGACAAGGTGGAAGCCGCCATCACGCCGCGCACTCGCGCGATCCTGCCGGTGGATTTCGCCGGTCTGCCAGTTGATCGCGACCAGCTCTATGCCATCGCAAAGCGCCACCAGCTGCGGGTGATCGAGGACGCAGCCCAGTCGATGGGCGCAAACTGGAATGGCCGGACCATCGGCAGCAGCGGCGACCTGGTCGCCATCAGCTTTCATGCCAACAAGAACATCACTACCGGCGAGGGCGGCTGCCTCGTGTGCAACGATGCCGACGAGGCGCGTCGCTGCGAGTTGCTGCGACTGCAGGGCGTCGAACGCTTTCCCGATGGCGAAATCGAAGTCAGCGTAGCCGGCGGCAAACACAATCTCACCGACATCGCCGCGCGCATCGGCCTCGGCCAGCTGCGTCAGCTCGAGGCCTTCACTGCCCGCCGCCGCGAACTCGCGCAGCATTACTTTGCCACCGTGGACCGGAAGCTCGGCTGCGAGCTGCCGCCGGCTGATTTCAGGCAAAGCAACTGGCACATGTTCCAGCTGGTCCTGCCCGAGGGCACTGACCGCGGCCGCTTCATCGCCGCCATGGCCGAACGCGCCATCGGCATCGGCGTGCACTATCCGGTCATCCACAGGCTCGCGCTGTATCGTGCGCTGGGCTACAGTGACGGCGATTTTCCGGTCGCCGAACGCCTCGGTCGTGGCCTGGTCACGCTGCCGCTGTTTCCGGCCATGACTTCCAGTGATGTGGAGCGCGTCTGCGCCGCAGTCGCCGACGCCCTGCGTACACGGCAGACCTGAGCCAGCCGCCCTGTGGAGAGCTTGCCCGCCGTGCAACCTGAACTGTCCATCGTCATCCCGGTCTACAACGAAGAGGCAAGCCTGCCGCTGCTGTTCGCGCGACTCTACCCGGCACTCGACGCACTGGGCCGCAGCTATGAGCTGATTTTCGTCAACGACGGCAGCCGCGACCGGTCCGCCGGCGTGCTGCGCAGCCAGTTCGAGCTTCGCCCGGACGTGACCCGCGTGGTGCTCTTCACCAGCAACTTTGGCCAGCACCGCGCCATCCTCGCCGGCTTCAGCCATAGCCGCGGACGCTTCATTTTGACGCTCGACGCCGACCTGCAGAATCCCCCGGAGGATATCGGCAAGCTGGTCGCCGAGTTCGATGCCGGTCATGACTACGTGGGCACCATACGCACCAACCGGCAGGACAATGTCTGGCGGCGCTATGCCTCACGGATCATCAACCGCATCCGCGAACGCACCACGCGCATCCACATGACCGACCAGGGCTGCATGTTTCGCGGCTACTCGCGGCAGATCGTCGACGCCATCAACCAGTGCAGCGAAGGCAATTCCTTCATTCCTGCGCTCGGTTACATGTTTGCGGCAGATCCGGTCGAGATCGAGGTCAGCCATGAGGAACGCGCCGCCGGTGACTCCAAGTACTCGGTGTACCGGCTCATCAAACTCAATTTCGACCTGATGACCAGCTTTTCCATTCTGCCCGTGCAACTGTTTTCCGTGGCCGGTGTGCTGGTCTCGCTGGTCTCGCTGGCTTTCGTGGTCTTCCTGCTGATCCGGCGGCTGCTCATCGGCCCGGAAGCCGAAGGCCTTTTCACCCTGTTCGCCATCGCCTTTTTCCTGATCGGCATCTCCCTGTTCGGCCTCGGCCTGCTGGGCGAGTACATCGGGCGCATCTATGAGGAAGTCCGGAAGCGGCCCCGCTATCTGATCAGCGCCATACTAGAGCGCCCGGAAGATCCGCATTGACCCGGGCCGTCGTCTTCGCCTACCACAACGTCGGCGTACGTTGCCTGCGCGTTCTGCTGGCCCGGGGTATCGAGGTTCCGCTGGTCGTCTCGCACCGGGACCAGCCCGGCGAGGAAATCTGGTTTGAGAGCGTCGCCCGTCATGCGGGCTGGCACGGCATCCCGGTCATTACGCCGGAGGATGCCAACACGCCGGAGGTCATCGCGCAGATCGCGGCCGCCGCACCGGATTTCATCTTCTCTTTCTATTACCGCCAGATGCTCGGCGCTCCGCTACTCGGACTGGCAAAACGCGGCGCCTACAACATGCACGGTTCCCTGCTGCCGCAGTACCGGGGCCGGGTACCGGTGAACTGGGCCCTGCTGCACGGGGCCACGGAGACCGGCGCCACCCTGCATGTCATGGCCGACAAGCCTGATGCCGGTGCCATCGTCGATCAGCAGGCGGTACCGATCCTGCCGGACGACACGGCATTTGAAGTCTTCCAGAAGGTCACGGTCGCCGCCGAACTGACACTGCACCGCTGCCTGCCGGCGCTGGTGGCAGGCAACGCACGCCTCATACCGCAAAACCTCGCCGCAGGCAGTTATCATGGGCGCCGTACTGCCGCGGATGGCCGTATCGACTGGAGTGCTGGCGTGGCGAGCATCCACAACCTGGTGCGCGCTGTCGCCCCGCCGTACCCCGGCGCGTTCTCGGAAGCCGGCGGTCTGGCGCTGCGTATTTTCCGCTCGTTGCCGGCGCCCGGGCCGGCGACTGCTGAGCCGGTATTGCGCTGGCATGCCGGCGAAGTACAGGCACTGTGTGCCGACGGCATATTGCGCCTGCTGGATTTCGAACTCGGCGCGGAGATCCGCGGCGCCGCAGCCTTCCACGAGCGTTTTGGCGACGCTTCACTGCCTCTGACAAGGAATTGATGATGACCAACGTGCTGATCCTCGGCGTCAACGGCTTTATCGGCCACCACCTGTCCCGGCAGATTCTCGCCACGACGGACTGGAACATCTTCGGCATGGATATGTTCAGCGACCGGCTGAAGGAGTACATGGACAATCCGCGCCTGCGCTTCTTTGAAGGCGATATCACCATCAACCGCGAGTGGATCGAATACCACGTCAAGAAGGCCGACGTGGTCGTCCCGCTCGTCGCGATTGCCACGCCTGCCACCTACGTCAGCGATCCGCTGCGCGTTTTCGAACTCGACTTCGAGGCAAACCTGCACATCGTTCGCCTTTGCGTGAAGCACAAGAAGCGTGTCATCTTTCCCTCCACCTCCGAGGTGTACGGCATGTGCCGGGACAGCGAGTTTGATCCCGCGACCTCGGAACTCGTCTACGGCCCGATCGAGAAACAGCGCTGGATTTACGCCTGTTCCAAACAGCTGCTCGACCGCGTGATCTACGCCTACGGGCAGGAAGGCAAGCTCGATTTCACGCTGTTCCGGCCATTCAACTGGATCGGTGCGGGGCTGGACAACCTGCATGCCGCCAAGGAAGGCAGCTCGCGCGTGGTCACCCAGTTCCTCGGCAATATCGCGCGCGGAGAAAACATCCAGCTCGTCGATGGCGGCTCACAGGAGCGCTGCTTCACCGGTATCAGCGACGGCATCGCAGCGCTCATGAAAATTCTTGAAAACCGTGACGCGAAGGCCAGCGGCAACATCTACAACATCGGCAATCCGCGCAACACCCTCTCGGTACGCCAGCTCGCCGAGAAGATGCTGGTCATGGCCGCCACCTATCCCGAGTATCGTGACAATGCAGCCAGGGTGAAGCTGGTGGACGTCAGTGCCAGCGGCTACTACGGCAAGGGTTACCAGGACGTCCAGCACCGCGTACCCGGTATTGCCAACACCACCGCCGAGCTCGGCTGGACGCCAAAGGTAACGATGGACGATGTGCTCGGGCAGATCTTTGAAGCGTATCGGCAGGAGATCGCCAGCGCCGGTCGCCTGGTGGAGAACGAATAAGCGGCGGTGCCGCAAAAAATGCTGCTCGCCCTCAAAGTCGACGTGGATACCCTGCGGGGTACGCTGGAGGGTGTGCCACAACTCATCGAAACCCTGCGCCAGGCCGGCGCCGGGGCAACCTTCCTGTTCAGTGTCGGGCCGGACCACACGGGCCGTGCGATCCGGCGGGTATTTCGTCCCGGCTTTGTCGCCAAGGTCAATCGCACTTCGGTACTCAGTCACTACGGTCTGCGCACCCTGCTGTACGGCACGCTGCTGCCTGGCCCGCATATCGGGCGACGGGCCGGCGAGATAATGCGCATGGTGCGGGATGCCGGTTTTGAGGTCGGCGTGCACTGCCACGATCACATCCGCTGGCAGGACTTTGTCGCGAAGCGCAATGCGGCCTGGACCGCCCGCGAGATGCAGCGAGCCGTAGCGGATTTCCACACGGTCTTCGGAACGGCGCCGCGCACCCATGGTGCTGCTGGCTGGCAGATGAATGATGCGGCCTTCGAAATGGAAGAAACGCTTGGCCTGGACTACGCATCAGACACGCGCGGTGACGGACCATTCATCCCGCTGGTCGCCGGTCGGCCCCTCGGCTGCCCGCAGTTGCCGACCACGCTGCCGACGCTGGATGAACTGCTGGGCATCGACGGCGCCACGGCGGACAACGTCGCCGACGTGCTGCTGGCGCGTACCGGCCCGACGGCCACCCGGAATCATGTCTACACCCTCCACGCCGAACTGGAGGGGATGGCGCTGCGGCCAGCCTTCGCGCAGCTGCTCGGTGGCTGGAAAACACAGGGCTACGAACTGGTCGCGATGGAGCGGCTCTGGGGAAGTCTTGACGCCGCCACTCTGCCGCACTGTCCGGTGCAGAGCGGTGAGGTGCCCGGTCGCAGCGGAACGCTTGCCCTGCAGGGTCCAGCCATCACCGGTGCTACGGCATGACGTCCAGGAACCGGTCCTGGCCGTCGGCGGGTGTGGTATTGCTCATCGCCTTTGCGGTTTGCTACCTGGTCACCCTCGGCATCCGGCCGCTGTCGCGACCGGACGAGTTCCGTTACGCCGAGATCGCCCGGGAGATGCTGACCAGCGGTGACTGGGTGACACCACGCTTCAACGGCGTACGCTACTTCGAGAAGCCGGTGCTCGGTCACTGGGTCAACGCGGCGTCGCTCGCCGTATTCGGCGAAAACGCCTTCGCGGTTCGCCTGCCCATGGCGCTGACCACCGGCCTGACGGCGCTGTTTTTGTATGGCTTCGTGCGGCGGCAAACGCGGCGGGCCGCACTCGCCATCGACAGCAGCGCGATCCAGCTGTCGTTTCTCGCCGTCTGGGCCATGGGCAGCATGGCCATCCTCGACCCGATTCTCAGCCTCTGGCTCACCCTGTCGGTGGGTCTCTGGTACGAGTCGTATGTCGCACCACTACCAAAGCGTCGCGGACTACAGGCGCTGGTCGGGATCTGCTGTGGGCTCGCCTTCCTCACCAAAGGCTTTCTCGCCCTGGCGATTCCGGTACTGATCGTCGGACCCTTTCTCGCCTGGCAGCGCGACTGGCGCCGGCTTCTCGATGATGCCTGGTTGCCGGTCATCGTCGCCGCAGCCGTAGTCGCCCCATGGGGTCTGCTCATTCACTCGCACGAGCCGGATTTCTGGCGCTACTTCTTCTGGGAAGAGCACATCCGCCGCTACTTCTCCGGCGAGCGAGCGCAGCACAGCCAGCCGTTCTGGCTGTTTTTCGCCGCATTGCCGGCGATGGCGCTGCCGTGGACTTTCCACGCACCGGCTGCCCTGCTCGGTCTGCGCCGCGCATCGCCCGCACTGAAGCTGGACCCGCGCCTGCTGCGCTTCGCGGTGCTGTGGTTTGCCATGCCGTTGCTGTTTTTCTCGGCCTCCAGCGGCAAGCTCTTGTCCTACATCCTGCCCTGCTTCCCGCCGCTCGCACTGTTGCTCGCGCATGGCGTGGAACGCTATCGGGCCAGCGGCCGGCGCATCGCGCTCGAGCGCGGCACAGTCGGCCTTGCCCTGCTGTGTGCAGCGGGCTTCAGCTACCTGCTCGGCAACGGCCTCGGGGCATTCGGCAAACCGCTGTTCGGCGCCGGCGAAAGCTTGCGCTGGATCCTCTCGCTCGCTGCCTGTGCCTGGGGAGCCTGGGTCGCCGGCCGCCACGCGCGACGGGCTGCCGACGACCCGGTGAGGGTGCTCGGGATCAGCTTGCTCGGACTTCTGCTCGCGATCCCGGTGGTGATCCCTGACGCCACGCGGGACAGCAAGATGCCCGGCCCCTTCCTCGAACAGCAGAAAGCGCTGGTGGCGCCAGACGCTGTCATCATCGTGAAAGGCCAGCTGGTCGGCTCAGTCGCCTGGGTCTTCAAGCGCAGCGATTTGTACGTATTCGATCTGAACGAGCTTAAGTACGGCTTGTCCCGGCCCGACGCCGCCGGACGCGGCGTCGACAGCGCCGGAATCCGTCGCCTGATCCAGGCCAACGCCGGAAAACGCGATGTGCTGATCATCACCCGCAGCAAAGACAATGCACGAACGGCCGCCGTCGTACCGCCTGACACGCGCTATGCACAGCAAGGTGCGCTCGCTGCCTGGTATATCGCCGCCGCGAAGCCGAACGCTCAGTCGATGACCAGCACCTTGGCACCGCGAATGTAGCGGCGCTTCAGCTCCCTCAGGGCGCGATTGGCATCTTCCAGCGAATAGCACTCGACCGCCGGCCGCAGCGGAATCTCCACCGCCAGCTGCAGAAACTCCTGCACATCACGACGCGTGACGTTGGCCACGCTCTTGATTTCCTTCTCGCGCCACAACTGCTGCGCATAATCCAGATCCAGCAGCACAGCCTGATCGACTGCCTCCTTGCGAATGGCGTTGACGACGAGGCGCCCACCCGCATCCAGGTTCTTCAGCGCCTCGACGACAGGCGTCCAGACCGGCGTCGTATCGATGATCGCGGCGCAGGGCTGCGGCGACCGGTCCTTCGTATCACCGGCCCAGGCTGCGCCCAGCTCGAGGGCAAAGGCGCGCTCCTCCAGGCTGCGCGCAAAAACCACCACCGGCGAATGCGGGTACCGGTACCGCGCCAACGCCAGAACCAGGTGCGCCGACGCGCCAAAACCGGTCAGGCCCAGCGTCTGGCCATCCTCCAGATTCGCCAGCGACAGCGAACGATAGCCGATGGCACCGGCGCAGAGCAGCGGTGCGGCCTCGATGTCGGGCAAGGCATCCGGCAGGAGACAGGCGAAATCGGCCCGCACCGTCATGTACTGCGCATAACCGCCGTGCGTATCGAGACCGGTGGCCTTGAAGCCGGCACAGAGATTCTCTCGCCCGCTGCGGCAGAAGTCACAGCTGCCGCAGGCTGAATTGATCCACGCGACGCCAACCCGGTCACCGGGCTGCAGCCCGGCACGCTTAAGCACGCCCTGTGGATCACGATTCCCCAGCGCGGCAACACGACCCACGACCTGATGGCCCAATATGACCGGCAGTCGCGGCGGCGGCAGGCGACCTTCGATCTCGTCGAGTTCGGTATGGCACACGCCACAGGCGGCTACCCTGATCAGGATTTCGCCGTCGCCGGCAACCGGTTCCGGCAGATCACAAAGCGTCAGCGGCGTGTCGTTGTCCGCCAGACTGGTGATTCGTTCGAGGACCATTGCGCGCATTGTGCTTACCGTGGGCGATGCGTCTTATTGACA
>CAYJPG010000075.1:0-14164 GCA_964371995.1 uncultured Chromatiaceae bacterium
GTATCGACGCGGTTCCGCCGCTGTCGAGTTCGATGAGCGTCGTCACCTGCTGGTCTGCAACCTCCAGATACCAGGTCGACAGCAGCAGCGTCAGGCGGTCATCGAGCATCGCTGACTTGAGACCGAGTTCGTAGCTCCAGAGGGTTTCCTCATTGACGACGCGGTAGCTTTCGTCGGGCGATCCGTCGGTCAGCGTCGGTACCTTGCTGTTGAAGTCGCCGGGCTTCGTTCCCTTGGCGATATTCGCGTAGGCGGTGAGATCATCCGCAGCCCGCCACGCCAGCGTGAAACGCGGTGTCAGACTCCTGAAGGTGTCATTGCAGCGCGTGCTGTCGCAGCCGGTTGCGCTGGCTGGTGTGGTGGTGACTGTCACCTCGTCTTCTGCCCAGCGCAATTCAATGCCTGCGGTCCAGCGCGGTGCGAAATCGTATTCCAGGCTGCCGAATACTGCGTGATTTTCCACCTCGTCCCGGCCACGGGAATCCGCTATCGGCGTGCCGAGTGTCGGGCCCGGTCGGGGGTCGATACGGTCACGGCTGACAGTTTTTGCGTCGCCCTTGTAGTAGTAGAGCCCGGCAATGAAGCGTAACGGCTTGTCGGCGGCCGAAGTCAGGCGCAGTTCCTGTGATACATCATCGAAGTCGCGGACTTCGTGAATCAGGAATGATCCTGGCATCGTTGGCGGGCTGGGATCATAGCCGCCATATGAGCTGTCGAAGCCGCTTTCGAGCCTGTCTCTCAACAGGCCGGTCAGGCTGGTCAGCGTCATGCCGTCGAGACGCCAGTTGACCGCCAGACTGCCTGATGTACGGTCGAGCTGATTGCCGGCACCACCGTTCTGCTTGAGAAGGTCGGTATAAAGATTCAGGTAGTTTTCCGGCTGGGTCTTGCCAATGTAATACCCGCGGGCGCGCGGTGCGTCAGCGCTACGTTCGCAACAGTTGTTCAGCGTGCTCGGCTGCAGATACATCGCGAAATGCTCATCGTCGGTGCGCTGCCAGGCCAGCCGCAGGGTGGCATCCAGGGCATCTGTCGGCCGCAGCAGCAGTTTGGCGCTCGCTTCGTCCGATTTCTCGCCGCCGAGGCTCGATCCGTCCCGGCTGTTGGTCCATTCGCCGCCGTATTCGCGGTGTCCCGCACCGATCCACAGGAGGGCACGGTCATCCGCCAGTGGTCCGCTCCACCAGCCCGATACTTCCTGTGTGTCATGTTCGGCGACGGTGAGCTTGACGGCACCTGCCGGGGTCGCGAGCGGTGCGCGGGTCACGTAGTTGATCGCGCCGGCGTAAGTGTTGCGGCCAAACTGTGCGGATTGCGGACCGCGCAGGATCTCGACGCGCTCCAGGTTGTCCATCTCGGCTGCCAGCAAGCCGCCGCTGACATAGATGCCGTCTACAAAGGTACCGCCGGCACTGGCATTGGCGACGCCGTTGCGTACGGTGGTGACGCCGCGGAATACCGGCCGATATGAAGTCGCCTGCCGGCCAGTCGCAGAGTTCAGCGCCACGCCCGGCGTAAAGCGCGTGAGGTCGACCAGGCTTACGACGGCCGGCGACTCCAGTTCATCCGTCGAGAACACCGTTGCGGACACCGGTACCGACACCAGCGATTCACTGCGCTTGCGGGCCGTCACCACTACTTCAGGTATCGGTTCCGCTGCCGCCAGGCTCGCGCTGACCAACAGCAGCAGCATCGGGGTCAGACCGCGATTTTTCGGGTGCCGGCGAACAATCGTGGTCTGACCCCGATCTGGAGTGCATCGGTTCGACACAGGGGGCATCAGTGATCTCCGGAATCCGCTTGTGCGCAGCCAGGCGCGGCGTTCAGCTCAACAGTGTTTTCAGGTCGGTGACCATTGGGCCACAACTCATTCCGCGGCAGACATACGCGGTTGTACGTTTGCTGCCTGCTTTTACAGACAGCGCATCCGGCAGTCCGGTGGCATCGTTCGGGATCGAAAAGATCATGCGGTGTGGATTGTATGCAGCGCCAACCGTGCCGGCCCAGCTGGCGGCTTCTTCATCTGCACCGCGGATGATGATGATCTCGGGCGGTGCCAGATATTCATCCAGTGCATCCAGCAGGCTGCAGTGACCGTGCGGAAATTCCTCCATGGCCTGCCACCCGGCACGCAGTGTGCGCTCTGCTGCATTGAGGTAGCGTACTTCGCCGAGCAGCCAGCCGAGCCGGGCCAGAGCAAAGGCGGCGATACCGTTACCGGCGGGCATGGCGTCGTCGGCGAACTGCTTCGGTCTGTGCAGCAAGGTTTCATGATCGTGTGAGGTAAACCAGAAGCCGCCGTTGCTGCTGTCCTCAAAATGCGTCAGCAGGCAGTCGGCAAGCCAGATCGCATAGTGCAGATGCTCCGTGCTGAAGCGCGTCTGCAGCAGTTCGAGGACGGCATCCAGCAGATAAGCGTAATCGTCGAGATAGGCATTCAGGCGCGACTGGCCGTCGCGGCTGGTGGCGCGCAGGCGGCCATCGGCCGTCAGCTGCGTACGGATGAAATCGAGGCTGCTGGCTGCGTCGTCCGCCAGACTGCTGCTGTTGAGCACGCGCGCGGTGATGGCCAGACCGCGGATCATCAGTGCATTCCAGCTGGTGAGGATCTTGTCGTCGCGGCCCGGTGCGATCCGGCGGTTGCGCGTCCTGAGGAGCTTCGCCCGGCCGGTCAGCAGCAGGCGGCGTACAGCTGAAACGGGCTGGCCGGTCCGTTCAGCGATCTGTTCCATGCTTTGGCAGATGCGCAGGTGCCAGGCGCTGATACCGTGCGCAGGCTCGGCGAAATTGGCGGGCTGATCCAGTCCGAAGCGTGGCACGAGCACTGCGTATTCATCCGCATCGACCAGTGCCTGGACCTCCCCGGGGGTCCACACGTAGAACTTGCCTTCCTGGCCTTCGGAATCGGCATCCAGACTCGAATAAAAGGCACCTTCCGGTGAGCGCATGTCGCGCAATACCCACTCGGCGGTTTCGCGCGCGACGGTGCGGTAAGTCTCGTCGCCACTGATCTGGAACATCTGTGCATACAGTGCGAGCAGCGGTCCGTTGTCGTAGAGCATTTTCTCGAAGTGCGGAATCGTCCAGTAGCGATCCACCGAGTAACGGCAAAAGCCGCCGCCCAGATGATCGTAGATGCCGCCTTCGGCCATGCGATTGAGGGTCAGCGCGGCCATGAACAGCGCCTCGGTATCCGGTTTCTCTTCATGGGCGGTACTGCGCCAGTGGTGCAGCAGTCGCTGAATCGTGGCCGGATGCGGAAATTTCGGTGCCCCGCCAAAGCCACCGTACTCACCGTCGAACTGCCGGGAGATGAGCTGTCGAAAAGCCGTCAGCGGTGTGTCGTCCAGCGCTTCAGCTGCGGCGGTCTGCGCCGGTTCGAGTTGCGCCAGTGCCGCACGTATCTGTTGCCCCTGCACATTCACTTCGGCCGCATTGGCGTGGTAGTAGGCTGCGACGCGCTCCAGTACCTCGGCAAAGGCCGGCATCCCGTAGCGCGCGTCATTGGGAAAATAGGTGCCGGCAAAAAACGGCAGCTGCTCATCCGGTGTCAGGAACATGGTCAGCGGCCAGCCGCCGGCACGCTGCGTGATCATGTGATGGGCGGTCTGGTAGATGCGGTCGAGGTCCGGGCGCTCTTCGCGGTCTACCTTGATGTTGATGAACAGCCGGTTCATGACCGCTGCGGTGGCCGGATCCTCGAAAGACTCGTGGGCCATGACGTGGCACCAGTGACAGGCCGAATAGCCGATTGAGAGCAGAATGGGCTTGTTTTCGCTGCGCGAGCGCTCAAGCGCTGCGGCATTCCAGGGGTGCCAGTCGACGGGATTGGCAGCATGCTGCAGCAGATAGGGGCTGGTTTCGCCGGCGAGATGGTTCATGGGGCGGATCCTGACAATAAATGTCACCTGAATCCATTATCCTTTTTCGCGCGCTGCATGGCCTACGGTCTATACTTCCGCCCCTGTCACATGACGAGGGCCCGTGGGCTCACCACGGAGCCGGCAGTAAACGATGAAACGAGTTGACGATTTCCGGCTGAGATTCGGCAAGCGGGAGTTTGTGCCGATCATCACCGGCGGTATGGGTGTGGATATTTCCACAGCCGAGCTTTCGCTTGTCGCCGCCCGGCTGGGCGGGATCGGGCATATTTCCGATGCCATGGTGCCCACGGTTTCCGACCGGCGTTTCAAGACCGGCTTCGTCAAGGAAAAGCAGAAGAAATTCAAATACAACGTCGCCAACCGCGACAAGTCGGCAGTCAATTTCGATCTGGTGCGGCTGGCCGAAGCGACCAGGCTGCATGTGGGCCGCACCATGGAGGCCAAGCGCGGCGATGGCATGGTGTTCGTCAACACCATGGAAAAGCTCACCATGGGCAATCCGCGCGACACCTTGCGTGTACGCCTGACGGCGGCACTCGACGCAGGAATCGATGGCGTGACCCTGAGCGCAGGCCTGCACCTGGGTTCGATGGCGCTGATTGAAGACCATCCGCGCTTCCGTGATGTGAAGATCGGCATCATCGTCTCGTCGCTGCGCGCGCTGATCCTGTTCCTGCGCAAGAGCGCACGTCTCGACCGCTTGCCGGATTACATCATCGTCGAGGGGCCGCTGGCCGGTGGTCATCTCGGTTTTGGCCTGGACTGGGCGCAGTACGATCTGAAGACCATCGTTGACGAGGTCATTCAGTACCTGAAGCAGGAGAGCCTGGAAATTCCGGTGATCGCGGCCGGCGGTATCTTTACCGGCAGCGATGCGGTCGAATTTCTGGAGAGCGGCAGCGCGGCTGTCCAGCTGGCGACACGCTTTACCGTGGCCCGCGAATGCGGCCTGCCGGAAAAGGTCCAGCAGGAATATTTTCGCGCCAGGGAGAGCGATATCGAGGTCAACCTGATTTCGCCCACCGGCTATCCGATGCGCATGCTGAAGAGCAGTCCGGCGATCGGTTCCGACATCCGCCCGAACTGTGAAGCCTACGGTTACCTGCTGGATGCCACAGGCAACTGTGCGTATATCGAGGCCTACAACCGCGAACTCGACAAGCATCCGGATGGCGAAAAGTTTTCCGTCATGGACAAGACCTGCCTGTGTACGCACATGCGGAATTTTGACTGCTGGACCTGTGGGCACTACACCTACCGGCTCAAGGACACCACGCACCGTCTGCCCGATGGCAGCTGGCAGCTGCTGAGCGCTGAGCACATCTTCCGCGACTACCAGTTCAGCACCGATCACCAGATCCTGCTGCCGCCGGAACAGGTTTTGCTGCCGTCTGAATAAGCGGCGCAGCCTTCAGACGCGGTAGCTGCCTGAGCTGCGTCCCTGACCCGGCTTGTTCGGCGGATAGCTTTTCCATTTGTCGTGGTAATAGCGCATGCGCAGGTCGCCAGCCGACTTCCGGTTGAAGGTCAGGTAGATGTTGCGGCGGGGCGCGTTGCTCGTGTTGGCCGGCGAGCCGTGCGGCACATATGAATCAAAGAACACCACGTCGCCGGGATTCGCCTCCAGCAGCTCATAGTCGCTGGCCGGTTCCCAGGGCGGATCTGCGTCTGTGAGCGGCTGCCACTCCGGCCCCATCAGCGCTTTTTTGTACTTGCCATTAGCCAGAAAGCTCAGTGCGGCATTGTCACGCCGGTTGGCGTCGATGACGACCGCCATGGTGACGAAGAAGTCTGTGTAGGCGTTCCAGCCGGCTGCCTGGTCCTGGTGCAGCTTGTCGGGTCGGGTGCCCGGCAGCTTGTAGTTGACCTTTTCCTTGAACAGCACCGGTTCTTCGCCGAGCAGGTCGGTGATCGCGCCCAGCAGCTTCGGTGTGAGCATCAGACGGGTGATTTCCGGGTTGTGCTCGCCGAGTACATGCTCGACGCGTACCAGCAGTTCTTCCCCGTTGACCGGGCTCTGCTCGTAATAACAGGCTTCGGCGCCGTCCGGCGGTGGCGTGGTTTTCAGGGCGTCCAGCCAGGCAGAAATCTTCTGTATGGTCGCCTGGTCATAAAAAGCCGGTTGCACGCAATAGCCGCGCTGCCGGAACCGTTCAACGTCCTGGGTGCTCAATTCCATCTGTTCGTTCTCTCTTCTGTCTGCTGGCACGGGAGTGCCGGCATTATCACGTATTGTCGCCCGCGGCGGCTATTTCCCAGCCGCGTACCGTGTTGTTGACCGGCCTGGACTGCATGAGGAAATCATAAATTGCGCCCAGGTCTTCATCCGTCATGCCGGCAAACTGGGTCCACGACATCAATGTATTGAAGCCATCCGCACCGAGCGGCCGCGTCTCCGCTTCCGGTCCCTGCCAGGCGCGGAAGCGGGCGATGAAATCCTGTTTGCTCCAGCTTCCGATTCCGGTTTCCGGATCCGGGGAAATGTTCGCTGAACGTACAATTCCACCCCGCATCGGGAATGCCTGGCCGCCGGCCAAAGCCATCTCAGGGATCGAGCGCGACTGTGCGTTAACCGGGGTATGACACCAGACACAGCCGCCGAGGGTGGCGAGGTAGCGCCCGTATTCGACGGTGTTGCCGTGATCGACCTGGCGAAACTCTGGCGGTTTTGGAATGGCATTGACGATCAGGTTCAGCGGGAAATCGAGCTGATGGCGCGGCACTTCGTTGGCCTGTGCCGGAATGGTGCGTAGCCAGGCGACTATCGCGAGCGCATCGGACTCGTCCATGAAGCGGTAGGCGTCGTAGGGCATGAGCGGGAAGAGTGCATGGCCGTCTTTGCTGATGCCCCCGGCCATGGCACGGATAATTTCGCCATCTGACCAGTTTCCCAGGGCCTGTGGCGTGATGTTTCTGCTGATGATCACGCCGGGCAGTCCGCTCTTCTCGTCGAAGCGTTCGCCACCCTTCCCCAGAGTCCCCGGTACGATGGGGCCGGAGAAACGGTTCCAGTCGCGTGTCGAGTGACAGTCCATGCACACGGCCACATGGCTGGCGAGGTATTCGCCCCGGGCGAGTGCTTCCGGTGTGGAAACAACCTGTAGCTGGGGTATGGGCATATCAGCGGGCAGCAACACGCCGAACCAGATGAAAAATCCACCGGCGCCGAGCGTGAGCAGGAGTGCGGCACCGATCAGGAGTTTGCGCAGCATGGCCTTTCCTCTCCGCATCGATGACGCATGGTAGTCAGGTCTGCAAGCATCAGCCAGCGGTGCGATTTCGCGCCTAAAGTCAAGCTGGACTATAGGGTATTGCCATCATATAGTCCGCCCTGACTATGAATTCTGCGACGTCGAAAAACCTGGCGGTGGCATCTGCTGCGCAGGCAACCCGGATGCTGATGGTGCTCGGTGTCCTGCATGCCGGCGCCCGGCACGGTTATGAACTGCACCGCATCCTGGTGGCTCATGGAACGGTCTATGTGGATTTCAAGAAGCCGACGCTGTATCACCTGCTGGCCCGCCTCGCCGAGCAGGGAGTTGTCGATCTGAAGTCCGAGACCGGTGCGCGTGGCCCGCGCGGCGAGCGTCTGGTCTACTCGATCACCGCGCGCGGCAGGGCGATGTTTCAGCAACTCCTGCGCTCGGTACTCGGCAGTTATGACGGGAACAACGCCGGCTTTCAGGTGGCTGCCGGTTTCCTCGCGTGGATCCCTGTGCGCGAAGCACAGGCCCTGCTGCGTAAGCGCTGTGCCGGGCTGCGCACCCGGCAGGCGGCAATGCGCGAAGTAATGGACAAGCATCGCAGGCTGACGGAAAGCGGTGCCATGACCGAACAGCAAGCCACCTCGCGTTTCCTCAGCGCCGATCACCTGTTGAGCATGATGGATGCTGAGCTGGCCTGGATGGAAAAGACCATAGGATTTCTTGAGCAGGGTGCATGCAGGGTCCAGCTCGCAGCCGTGAATTCACGACGTCGTGCCGCGGGCGCATAGTCAACAATGTTATTTTATACGGAGAGAATCATGTCGGAATTGAAAAAAGTCTTTGTCGCCGCCGTCGCCGGTCTGTTTCTGTCGCTGCCGGTACTTGCTGCCGGCACCGCGGATTTCAGCGGGAACTGGGAACTGAATACCGACAAGGGCCAGAATCTCGGTATGGTCAAGGCTATCGATGAGACGATCGTCGTGACGCAGAATTCAGAAAAGCTGGTCATCGACTTCACCTCGAAATTCATGATGAAGACCACCAAACGCCAGGTCAGCTATGACCTCACCGGCAAGCCGGTGCCGAACGAAGGGGCAATGGGGGACAAGGCACAGACGGTTGCCCACTGGGCAGACGGGAAACTGGTAGTTACCTGGACCAGTGAAGGTGCAGTGGCCGGCTCGCAGACCGTGAAAACGGAGACACGCTGGCTGTCCGCTGACGGCAGGGAAATGAGCGTCGAAACAGCGCGTGCCAACAAGCCGCCAATGGTTTTCGTGTACGACAAGAAATGAAAGCAGCGACAGCGTTTGCGCTTACAGGCGCTGTCCTGGTGACAGCCGCGGGCGGCTGGTGGGCATGGAGCCAGGCTGGTGCTGATGCAGAGTCTGCAGCAGAGCGCCGCTTCGTCAGCCCTGAGCGTCGCAGCGTGGCCGCAACCGTACTGGCTACCGGCGTCGTGCGCCTGCGGGTCGGTGGCGAGGTCCGTGTCGGCGCGCAGCTTTCGGGGATCGTCGACAAGCTGAACGTCGAGGTGGGGTCCAAGGTCAGGCGCGGCGACATCATCGCCACCATCGATTCGAAGGGACTCGATGCGCGGCTTGCCCAGGCGCGGGCGCAGGTCGCTGTTATCGCACAGGAAGTGCGGCGGGCTGAAGTCGAACTTGTCCGCATGCAGCGGCTCGATGAGCAAAAACTTGTTGCGGCCAACGATGTCGAGGATCGCGCACTGGCCCTCGATGAGGCCCGGGCGCGTCTCGAAAAGGCGCGCCGGGATGCTGCTGTTGTCGAAACCGACCTGGGCTATGCGGTGATCCGCTCGCCGATCACCGGCACGGTCGCTGCGGTGACAACCCAGGAAGGTGAAACCGTGGCTGCGTCCTTCACGACGCCAACCTTTGCCACCATCATCGAGGACGGCGCGCTGGAGCTCATCGCGATGGTCGATGAAACCGATATCGGCAACGTCATGATCGATAACCCGGTGCGCTTTACGGTGGAAGCGTATCCGGCCGAGGAGTTTGAGGGCCATGTGGTGCGGATTGCTCCCAAGGGCACGATCATTTCCGGAGTCGTGAATTTCGAGGTGATGATCCACATCGATTCGTCTGCCGAACTGCTGAAGCCGGACATGACAGCGAACGTATCGATCCGCACGGCCGAACGCGAAGCGCTGGTGGTGCCAAACGAAGTCATTCAGCGTGACCGGTCGGAGCGCTTCGTGTTCGTTGATCGCGATGGTGAACTGCTGCGCCAGCCAGTCATTGCCGGCACGCGGGATGCGGCCTTTACCGAAGTCATCCAGGGGGTGAAGCCCGGCGATCGCGTACTGGTGGGGCCACCGCCTGCTGACGCAACCGGCCGGCAGGAAGACAGCCAATGATTGAAATGCAGGGTATCTCCAGAATCTATAGGCGGGAGGACGGTACGCCGGTGCCCGCGCTGCGGGATGTGTCGTTCAGCATAGACCGGGGTGAGTTCGTCACCGTGCGCGGTGCGTCTGGCTCCGGCAAGTCCTCACTGCTCAATATCATCGGCTGCCTGGATACGCCGACTGCCGGCACCTATCGTCTCGATGGTGAGGATGTGTCCGGCTACACCGATGAGCATCGTTCGAACATCCGTTGCCGCAAGATCGGCTTCGTATTCCAGTCTTTCAACCTGCTGCCGCGCACGACCGCCGTTGAGAACGTTGAGATTCCGGCGCTTTATGTCGGCGGTCGCGTGGACCGTGACCGGGCGCTGGATATTCTCAGGCGGGTAGGGCTCGCGGAGCGTGCCGGGCATTTCGTCAGCGAACTGTCGGGCGGCGAGCAGCAGCGTGTGGCGATCGCGCGTGCACTGATGAACGATGCACCGCTGCTGCTGGCTGACGAGCCTACCGGCAATCTCGATTCCGCAGCCGGTGAGTCGATCATGCGACTGCTTTCCGATCTGCATCGCGAGGGGCGCACGATCGTGCTGGTGACGCACGATGACGGCGTGGCGGCGTATGCGCAGCGCGAGTTGCTGATCCGCGACGGCCTGATCGCCTCGGACCGTTTGCTGCCGAGGGCACCTGCCCATGCACCTGATGGCGCGGCAGCCGGACCGGCCAGCGGGTGAGGTCGGTGCAATGAACCTGGCAAAAACCACAAAGCTGGCGCTGCTCAGCCTGTCGCGCAACCGGCTGCGCAGCTTCCTGATGATGCTTGGCATTACGGTCGGTATCGCCTCGCTGACTGCGCTCGCGTCGGTCGGCGAGGCGACAAAGCAGGAGACCATGCGCCGCTTCAAGCGCATGCTCGGTACCTTCGATATGGTGATTATCGAGCCGGGCGGTGCCAGCACCCGCGGCATGCCGTCGCTGGCCACGGTTGAGCCGGTGCTCAAGTTTTCTGACGCTGCTGCCATCGCAGCGGAGATCCCGGCGGTGCGGCAGGTGTCAGAAATGCAGTTCGCCATCGACCTCGATGTGAAGTATCGCGACAAGGCTACCAGTCCCTCGGTGATCGGTGTGGCGTCCAACTGGACCGAGGTGCGCGGCGAGGACATTGCAGCCGGCAGGGGCATTACGCCGGATGATGTGGCCTCGCTGGCGCGGGTTGCGGTGATCGGCCAGGACGTGGTGACCGACCTGTTCCAGGGCGAGAATCCGCTCGGTCAGACGCTGCGCATTGCCGACGTTCCGTTTCAGGTCCAGGGGATACTCGCGTCGCGCGGCGTGGGGCCCGGTGGCGCGAGCATGGACAACACCATCGTTATTCCGGTGACCACAGCATCCAAACGGCTATTCAATCGCGATTACCTGACTGCGGTGATCGCCCAGCTCAGGGATCCGGCACAGTCGGCAAGTGCGATTGCCGATATCAGCGCACTCCTGCGTGAGCGGCACGGCATCATTCCGCCAGGTGAAGACGATTTCCGCGTCAGCAGTCCGGCGGCCCAGGTGACGCAGGTCACCGAAGTCGGTTCCACGCTTTCAAAGGTGTTGGTCGGTGTGGCGGTGATTGCCACACTGATCGGTGGTACGGTCATCATGAGTCTCATGCTCATCGCGGTGTCGGAACGACGCCGGGAAATCGGTATCCGGCGCGCAGTCGGCGCAAGCCGGCGCGACATCATGGTGCAGTTCCTGATCGAAGCAGCAGTGGTTGCCCTGATCGGCGGCATCGTCGGCGTGCTGATCGGAGTAGCCATCACGCTGCTCATCACCATGCTCAGCGATCTGTCGCCGGCCATCATGTGGAGCGCGGTGGGGGGCTCCGTGCTGCTGTCGGCCGGCATCGGCCTGGTGTTTGGTTTGCAGCCGGCCTGGCGGGCAGCAAATATCGATCCGATCGAGGCGCTGCGCTCCTGAGGGTGTTCTTCCAGTGCGGATGACCTGGCGCCATCTGATGCGCGGCGGACTTCGCCAGATCTGGCGAAGCCGGTTGCGCTCCATGCTGGTGATCTGCTGTGCGGCGCTCGGCGTGGCCGGTGCCGTTACTTCGGTCAACTATGCCTCGGGCGGCAGGCAGCAGGTTCTCGGCCGCATACAACAGCTTGGTACCAACCTGCTGGTGATCAATGCCGAACAGAGCCGGAGCGTGGGTGGGCGGGCCCGCACCGGTACCATCGTGACAACGCTCACCGAAGCCGACTATCTGGCCCTGCGTCGCGATGTGGATGGCATCGCACGGTCTTCGGCAATGGTCAGCTCGGGGCTGCGTCTCAAGGCCGGCTACCTGTCAAAGGTTGCCCCGGTGCTGGGTGTAGAGCCCGATTTTTTTGCCATCAAGTCCTGGGTGCTCGCGAGCGGTGATTTTTTCCAGGCCGAGGATGTGCGTCGCTCGGCCCGGGTGGTGTTGCTCGGCTGGCAGGTTGCCCGGGATCTGTACGGTGATCAGGATCCGCTTGGCGAACGCCTGTTCATCAATCGTGTGCCCTTTGAAGTGGCTGGCGTGCTCGCCGAGCGCGGCCAGGGGCTGGATGTCATCAACGAAGACCAGCAGGTGTATGTGCCGCTGACGACAGCCATGCGCCGGCTGCTCAACCTGGATCACTACCGGTCGATCCTGCTCGATGTGAAAGATTCGCAGGACATGGCGCGTGTTGCGGCCGATGTGACTGCCCTGCTGCGGGCCCGTCACCGGATCTCGCCATTCCGGCCCGATGATTTCTCCGTGGGCAGCCAGCAGGAGCTGATCGAGACGCAGCTGGCGGCCGCCAGCCGGTTGGGCTTCCTGGTTCGCTGGATCGGCTTCAGCGGGCTGGTGGTGTCGGGACTCGGCGTACTTGCCATTGCCTGGATCGCCGTGCGCGACCGGACGCGCGAGATCGGCACACGCCGCGCACTCGGTGCAAAACGACGGGATGTGTTCTTCCAGTTTGCTTTCGAGGCCAGCACGCTGGCGATGATCGGGGCCGGCTCCGGTCTCGGCGCCGGGTGGCTGGCTTCGCGGTTCGCTGCCAGCCAGGCAAAACTGCCCTTTGTCTTCGATCTCGACAATGCCCTGCTCGCGCTCGGCATGGCGGTGGTGCTTAACTTTGTATTTGCCAGCTGGCCGGCTATCCGCGCTGCGCGCATGGATCCCATCCAGGCCCTGCGCCACGAATAGCAAATTCGCGGCCTGACCGCGATTTACAGCGACCAGCTCAGTTCGAAGCGCAGCATGGCGACGACTGCATTGCCGAGTTGAGCGTCAGCGCCCGGGTTGACGATGTACTGGACGCCCGGTTGCAGCGTCAGCCAGTCGGTAACCGGTGCGCGCCAGGTGAGTTCGATATTCGTCTCGTGGCGGTCCGCCTCGGCGCCGGCGAGGCGCTGTGCTTCGCGGTAGTCGTCGGTGGTCATGGTGGCGGCGATGGCGAGGCCGATTTCATCATCTGCGCGCGCAGGCCAGAACCCGGTCAGCGTCGCACCGGTGCCGAGGTAGGTATCAAACTGGTTGAAACGCCCGGCCGCATGACCCAGGCGCAGAAAGCCGGCGACGGTCGCCGCTTCACCGCGCCAGAGGGTCCGGTCGGCAATGCCGTAGATGCCCGCGTTGCCGTTTCGCCGCAGGGGCAGATCCTCGTCATCGGTGCCCACCAGGGTGTCGAAGGTGGCCGTGTATTGCCATGCGCCGATCGCCAGCTTGCGCCAGTCGCCGCCGCTCCAGCCAGCTTCGATCACGAGCAGTGCACCATCATCACGCGAGAGATCGATTTCGTTGCTCGATCGGTCATCCGGGTCTCCGGGCACGCCATCGAGGACAGCGACCTGGCCATAAGCACCGTTCCCGCTCGCGACATACAGCCGCAAGGCCAGTGAGGTGACCGGAAAGATGGACGGGCCGTTCTCGCCGGTCTGGCCAAAATCGGTACCCATGCCCTGCGCACCGTTCAGAAACAGGCCGGCGGTCTCGATGGCGTCGAACTCCGTGTTCAGGTCGTAGAGACCCAGTCGGGCCGAGATCGTGCCGGCACCCGGTGCCCAGTCGAGCCAGGCCTCGTAGAGGCGCCACGCATCGGGCCCACCATCGATATTGCTGACGACCTGTGCATCGCCGACATACTTCTCGCTGAAATCGGCACCGTTGTTATGCAGGACATGGACGAGGCCCGACAGGCCCGGAATACCGAAGATGCTGCCGCGGTCGGCGGACAGCTGCAGATCGACGTTGTCGATATAGCTGTTGCCGGACCGGATGCCGCCGGTCATGTTGCGAACGAGGTCGCCGGTATAGGCAGCCGAGAAGTGAATGCCGTTACAGCCGGGATGAGCGCAGTTGGCCTCGGCGACCGCTGACGACAGGGTAGCGATCATGACGAGGGCGACGATTGCCCGGGTTTGGCGTTTGATCGGGGTGGCACGACACATGACGAATACCAGGCTCCGGATGCTGCGGCCCCTGAACTGATCCAGATCAGTTCAGGGGCGCGACTGACCGGCACAATGTACCATCGTGACCACACATGTCTTCCCTGTTACGCCACCGGAGCGACCCATGCGTGTAGATGTATTGCTTGAGCCAGACCAGACCGCCGCACAGCTGACCGAGCTGGCACAGCTCTGCGAGCGTTCCGGCATCCAGACCATGTGGTTGCAGAACTACGTGTCCTGCCGTGATC
>CAYJPG010000076.1:0-13530 GCA_964371995.1 uncultured Chromatiaceae bacterium
CATGACCAGCTCTCTCTTCGATCTGTTTGTGCTTCTGTTACATCCGCAGTCACGGCCTTGGCCGTGCACGGTTTCCTTCCTGATTCTCAGCCGACAAGTCAGTAACATTGAAGGAAGCTTCAATGTACTTCCCGAATACCATTGAGTAGGTGGCGCGGCCCCGGGACATGGAGCGCAGGGCGCTAGCATAGCCAAACATCCCGGCCAGTGGCACCTCCGCGCGCACCACCTTGCCGACCGCGCTGTCGTCAAGGCCGTTAAGGACGCCGCGACGGCGGGCAATATCACCGGTAATTTCCCTCATGAAACGGTCAGGCGTACTGACCTCGACCTTCATGAGAGGCTCGAGCAACACCGACCCGGCACTTGCGCAGCCATCCCGGAATGCCATCGAAGCAGCCATTCTGAAGGCCAGATCAGTGGATTCCGACGGATGATGGGAGCCGCCAGTCACCGTAACCCTGACATCCACAACCGGATAGCCGGCGCGGATCCCGTTCGCCATCTGCTCACGGACACCCTGATCAATTGCCGCGATGAACTGGCCAGGCACCGCGTCGGCTGAGGCCCTGTTTTCAAAAATATAGCCGCTGCCGCGCGGCAGCGGCTGAATACGCAGAGTGACATGCGCATACTGGACCCGGGTGCCTGGCTCGGAGACAACGAAGCGGCCTTCCTGCTCAACGCTGCTGCGAACGGTCTCACGCCAGGCAATCTGCGGCCGGCCAACATTTACAGCCACATCGAATTCACGGCGCATCCGGTCAACGATGGTCTCGAGATGCAGTTCGCCCATACCGGCTACAACTGCCCGCCCTGAATCGTCATCAGTCCACACGTGGAACGACGGGTCTTCCTGCTCAAGCTTCTGCAGCACAGCCCCGATCCGTTCCTGATCAGCCCTGGTCTTCGGCTCAAGAGCAACCGAAATCACCGGCTGCGGAAAATCTATCTTCTGCAGCGTAATGGCACCGCGCGGATCGCACAGTGTATCGCCAGTGCTGACATCGGCGAGGCCTGCCGCTGCTGCAATATCGCCGGCCCGGACCTCAGGGATATCATCCCGCTCGTTGGCGTGCATCTGAACGAGTTGGCCAATCCGGTCGCTGACACCGGTTGACGGATTGAGAACCGCATCACCGACAGAAAGAACACCGGAATACACGCGAAAAAACGTGAGGTTCCCTGCAATGGGATCTGCAGCCACCTTGAACGCCAGGGCACAGAACGGTTCGTCGTCACTGACCATTCGCGTACCGGATTCGCCGTTCTCAAGGATGCCGATAACCGGGGGCTTGTCTGCCGGTGACGGCAGGTAATCCACGATGGCATCCAGCACGGCCTGAACACCTTTGTTCCGAAACGCAGAACCGCAGGTCACCGGAACAATTTCGTTGCGGAGCGTACGCAGGCGAAGACCGTACCTGATCTCGTCAACGGAAAGATCACCACGCTCAAGGTATATTTTCAGCAGCTTTTCATCGCCATCCGCAGCTGCCTCTACAAGTTTCTCGCGGTACTCGCGTGCGAGATCGGTCATGGCCGGCGAAATTTCGGCCAGCTCAAAGCTGACGCCCTGACTTGCGTCATCCCAGTGAATCGCGGTCATCCTGACCAGATCAATGACACCCCTGAAACCGTCAGCCACACCAACCGGCAACTGCAGCAACACGGGATTGGCGCGGAGCCGGTCCCGCATCTGGCGCACTACACGGAAGAAATCAGCACCCGGGCGGTCCATCTTGTTGATGAACGCGATGCGCGGCAGGCAATAACTGTTGGCCTGATGCCATACGGTTTCGGACTGCGCCTCGACGCCACCAACTGCACAGAACAGGCTTACACCACCATCGAGTACGCGCAGACACCGTTCGACTTCGATAGTGAAGTCGACATGTCCCGGCGTATCGATAATATTGATGCGGTGTTCGGGAAACTGCCGGTCCATGCCGGACCAGAAGCAGGTAGTGGCTGCGGAAGTAATCGTAATGCCGCGTTCCTGCTCGAGCTCCATCCAGTCCATGGTGGCTGCGCCATCATGGACTTCGCCAATCCGGTGCGACACGCCGGTATAGAACAGGACGCGCTCTATCGTGGTGGTTTTGCCCGCATCAATATGTGCAGAAATACCGATATTGCGGTACTGCTCGATTGGGGTAGCCCGTGGCACGTCAGTTCCTTGCGTCGCACAACATCAGTGAGATATTCGGACGCGACCGGTTCTACCAGCGATAGTGCGAGAAGGCGCGGTTGGCTTCCGCCATCCGGTGCGTATCTTCGCGCTTCTTCACGGCTGCACCGCGATTATCGATGGCATCAAGAATCTCATGCGCCAGGCGATGAGCCATGGACTTCTCGGAGCGCACACGCGCTGCATCGATGACCCAGCGCATGGCAAGCGTCTGACGGCGTGCCGGGCGAACTTCGACCGGAACCTGATAGGTAGCACCGCCAACCCGCCGCGATTTGACCTCAACCATCGGCTTCACGTTTTCCAGCGCCTTGCCGAACAGCTCGACGGCCTTCAGTTCATCCTGGCCACTGCGCTCAACGATGCGGTCCAGGGCGCCATAAATGATCCCTTCGGCAACGGATTTCTTCCCGGAGACCATGATCATATTGGTGAACTTCGCCAGCAGGTCGCTGCTGTACTTGGGATCCGGCAGGATCATGCGCTTCGGCGCTGACGTTCTTCTAGACATAACTTACTCCAGATCAGCTCTTCGGGCGCTTGGCGCCATACTTGGATCGACCCTGACGGCGGTCACTAACGCCAGCACAGTCAAGGGTGCCCCGGATCGTGTGATAGCGCACACCCGGAAGATCCTTTACACGACCACCACGGATCATGACGACCGAGTGCTCCTGCAGGTTGTGACCCTCACCGCCGATGTAGCTCGTGACTTCATAGCCATTGGTCAGGCGGACACGCGCCACCTTGCGCAATGCAGAATTGGGCTTCTTTGGCGTGGTGGTATAGACGCGGGTGCATACACCACGCTTCTGCGGACTCCCGGACAGTGCGGGAACCTTGCTCTTGTAGGTAGGAGCACTCCGGGGCTTGCGCACCAACTGATTGACTGTGGCCATAGCGACTAGCTACTCAAAGTTAACTGAAAAAAAATCAGCCCGCGGGCGCCCCGAATAGCTTCCGGGGTCCACATGTTGGGCTGACCGCTAGGACCAGGCCATGTGGGGCCTGAACCTCTTCTTATGCTTGAACGAAACCGACAGGCGCACCAATCGGGTGCGCCCACGGCGCGCTGAACCGGGGATTTTAGAGCCCGGCCGGAAATAGTGTCAAGCCGACCCCCAAACATCCCTTATTCGGCGCTGTCGCCGTCTCCGGCAGACGAGCCCTCAACGGCTGCGCCTTCATCACCCAGGCCGGCGGTTGCCGCTGACTGCTCCAGACCCTGCAGTTCCATCCGCAGTTCCTGCTCACGGGACTGCTGCTGCTCGGTGTGATGCCGGTATCCGGTTCCCGCGGGAATCAGTCGCCCGACGATCACGTTTTCCTTCAGGCCGCGCAGATTGTCGCGCAGACCCTTGACCGCTGCCTCGGTCAGCACCCGCGTGGTCTCCTGGAACGAGGCAGCCGAGATGAACGACTCGGTGGCCAACGACGCCTTGGTGATGCCCAGCAGCAACGGCTCAGCCTGCGCCACCTGCTTGTCCTTTGACGTTGCAAGTTCATTCAGGTCCAGAAGCCGTGAACGCTCAAGGTTTTCACCAGGCAGCAGGCCGGTCTCGCCCGGATCAGATACCTCGACCTTCTTAAGCATCTGGCGAATGATCGTCTCAATGTGCTTGTCATTGATCTTCACACCCTGCAGGCGATAGACGTCCTGAATTTCACGAACCAGGTAGTCTGCCAGCCGCGTAACCCCCTGCAGACGCAGGATATCGTGGGGGTTTGGCTCGCCATCAGCGATCATTTCGCCGCGCGTAACCTGCTCACCCTCAAAGACACCCAGATGACGCCACTTGGGGATCAACTCCTCATGCTTCTCACCACTCTCGTCCGTAATGACGAGGCGGCGCTTGCCCTTGGTCTCTTTACCAAAGCTCACCGTACCGCTGAACTCGGCCAGGATGGCCGGATCCTTCGTTTGCGCGCCTCAAACAGGTCAGCGACACGCGGCAGACCGCCGGTGATATCGCGGGTTTTTGACGATGCCTGAGGAATACGCGCAATAACGTCACCGACTGAAACGCGCGCCCCATCGGCCATCGTCACCACCGCGCCGACGGGCAGGGCATAAACCGCCGGAATATCGGTGTTGGCAAAACAGATTTCCTGACCCTTGGCATTGACCAGCTTTGCCGTAGGCCGCAGGTCACGACCACTGATGCCACGCTGCTTCGGATCCCTGATCAGGTAACTCGAAAGACCAGTGACCTCGTCAACCTGCTCGGAAACAGATACGTCTTCAACGAAGTCCTGGAATTTAAGAAAACCGCCGACTTCTGCAACCACGGGATGCGTATGTGGATCCCAGGTCGCGACGATCTGCCCGCCATTCACCTTGTCGCCATCATCGACCGCAATAACGGCGCCATACGGAATCCGGTAGCGCTCGCGCTCCCGCCCCTGATCGTCAATGACGCCGATTTCGCCAGAACGGCTGACTGCGACCAGATAATCCTTTTCGTGACGTACGGTCTTCACGTTATGCAGGCGAATTGTGCCCGGTCGCTTTACCTCAATGCTGGTTGCCGCCGCAGCCCGCGATGCAGCACCACCGATGTGGAAGGTACGCATCGTCAACTGCGTCCCCGGCTCACCGATCGACTGGGCGGCGATGACGCCGACGGCCTCGCCGATATTCACGAGGTGCCCACGCGCCAGATCACGGCCATAGCACAGGCCGCACACACCGTGCCGCGTATCGCAGGTAATCGGCGATCGCACTTTCACCAGGTCAACGCTGGCCTCTTCAAGCTCGCGTACCTTGTGCTCATCCAGCAGAACACCTGCTTCAAGGAGCACTTGCTTGGTACCTGGCCGCAGAACCTGGTCTGCCAGCACCCGGCCGAGCACCCGCTCGCGCAGCGGCTCGACCACGTCCCCGCCTTCCACGAGCGGGCTCATGTACAAGCCGTTCGTGGTACCGCAATCCTCGCGGGACACGACCAGATCCTGGGCCACGTCTACCAAGCGCCTGGTCAGATAACCGGAGTTAGCGGTCTTCAGTGCCGTATCGGCCAGACCCTTTCGTGCTCCATGCGTCGAGATGAAGTACTGGAGTACGTCCAGCCCCTCGCGGAAGTTCGCGGTAATCGGCGTTTCGATGATGGAACCGTCGGGCTTCGCCATCAGGCCGCGCATACCGGCAAGCTGCCGGATCTGCGCTGCGGAACCTCGGGCACCAGAGTCGGCCATCATGAAGATGGCGTTAAACGATGCCTGCTTGACGGTCTCACCCTTGGCGTTGACCGTCGACTCCGTACCCAGCTTTTCCATCATGGCCTTCGCCACCAGATCATTGGTACGGGACCAGATATCGACCACCTTGTTATAGCGTTCACCATTGGTAACGAGACCGCTGGCAAACTGGTCCTGGATCTCCTTTACCTCGGCTTCAGCCGTCTTGAGAATGGAAACCTTCTCTTCCGGCACGACCATGTCGTTTACGCCGATGGAGATACCGGACCGGGTGGCGTAGGCAAAACCGGTGTACATGAGCTGGTCGGCAAACACGACAGTCTTTTTCAGGCCAACCTGGCGATAGCATGCATTGATGCTGCCGGATATGGCCTTCTTGTCCATATTCCGGTTGACCATCGAGAAATCCAACCCCTCGGGCACGATCTCGGACAGCAGCGCGCGACCGACCGTGGTATCAACAAGCTTGATCACCGTGACGACATTGCCGTCGGCGTCCAGGCTCGTATGCGGGATACGCGCCTTGATGCGCGCATGGAGTTCGACCGTCCGGCTTTCATAGGCACGATGCACTTCGCTGACGTCCGCAAACACCATGCCTTCGCCGCGGGCGTTTATGCGCTCACGGGTCATGTAGTAGAGGCCGAGAACCACGTCCTGCGACGGCACGATGATTGGCTCACCGTTGGCCGGCGACAGGATGTTGTTTGTCGACATCATGAGCGCCCGCGCTTCGAGCTGTGCTTCCAGCGAAAGTGGCACATGGACGGCCATCTGGTCGCCGTCGAAGTCTGCGTTGAAGGCGGTGCAAACCAGCGGATGCAGCTGAATGGCCTTGCCTTCGATTAGTACCGGCTCAAAGGCCTGAATACCGAGACGATGCAGGGTCGGCGCACGATTCAGCAGCACCGGGTGCTCGCGGATGACTTCCTCGAGAATATCCCAGACCTCCGGACCTTCGCGCTCCACGAGCCGTTTGGCCGCCTTGATCGTGGAAGCTTCGCCGCGGAGCTGCAGCTTGGAAAAGATGAATGGCTTGAAAAGTTCGAGCGCCATCTTCTTCGGCAGACCGCATTGATGCAGCTTCAGCGTCGGACCGACCACGATGACAGAACGGCCGGAGTAGTCGACGCGCTTGCCCAGCAGGTTCTGCCGGAACCGGCCCTGCTTGCCCTTGATCATGTCAGCCAGGGACTTGAGCGGGCGACGGTTCGTGCCGGTTATGGCCCGGCCACGGCGGCCGTTGTCCAGCAGCGCATCGACTGCTTCCTGCAGCATGCGCTTTTCGTTGCGGACGATGATGTCCGGCGCATTCAGCTCCAGCAACCGGCGCAACCGGTTATTGCGGTTGATAACACGACGATAGAGGTCATTGAGATCAGAGGTCGCAAACCGGCCACCATCCAGCGGAACCAGCGGACGCAGGTCCGGCGGCAGCACCGGCAATACGGTAAGTACCATCCACTCGGGATGATTGCCCGACTCGATGAACGCATCGATCAGCTTCAGTCGCTTTGACAGGCGCTTGATCTTGGTTTCGGAGTTGGTGGCGGCAATCTCTTCGCGGACCTTGATCACTTCACGCGGCAGATCAATCGTACGCAGCATGTGATGAACGGCTTCGGCGCCCATGCGGGCATCGAACTCGTCGCCATGCTGCTCGACTGCCTCAAGATACTGCTCGTCGGTCAGGAGCTGCGCGCGCTCCAGGGGCGTCATGCCCGGATCGATGACCACAAAGGCCTCGAAATACAGCACGCGCTCGATCTCGCGCAGGGTCATGTCGAGCATCAGGCCGATGCGCGACGGCAGCGACTTCAGGAACCAGATATGCGCAACCGGGCTCGCGAGTTCGATATGACCCATGCGGTCACGACGGACCTTGGCCTGCGTCACCTCGACGCCGCACTTTTCGCAGACTACGCCACGATGCTTGAGGCGCTTGTACTTGCCGCAAAGACACTCATAGTCCTTGATCGGACCAAAGATCTTCGCGCAGAAAAGGCCATCACGCTCCGGCTTGAAGGTCCGGTAATTGATCGTCTCCGGCTTCTTGACCTCACCGAAGGACCAAGAACGGATCCTCTCCGGCGAAGCCAGCTGGATACGAATCGCGTCGAAGTCTTCGACCGTGTGCTGCTGCTTGAAAAGCTTCAGTAGGTCTCTCATGTATCACCACCTGCCATTGTTCGGTCCGCGCGTTTACTGATTTCCGGTAGCCGCGTGAGTTAGTCCTTCTCGAGTTCCATATTGATGGCGAGAGAACGGATTTCCTTGACGAGCACATTGAAGGACTCGGGCATTCCGGCCGCTACCTCATGCGTATCGTCCACGATGTTCTTGTACATCTTGGTACGACCCTGCACGTCATCAGACTTGACGGTCAGCATCTCCTGAAGCGTGTACGAAGCACCGTATGCTTCAAGTGCCCAGACCTCCATCTCACCGAAGCGCTGTCCACCGAACTGGGCCTTGCCACCCAGTGGCTGCTGCGTGACCAGGCTGTACGGGCCAGTCGAGCGTGCATGCATCTTGTCGTCAACCAGATGGTTGAGCTTCAGCATGTACATGTAGCCAACAGTAGTCGGTCGGTCGAATGCCTCGCCGGTGCGTCCGTCGTACAGCTGCGCCTGGCCGGAAAGCGGCAAGTCCGCTAGCCGCAGCAGGCTCTTTATCTCGTCTTCGCTGGCGCCGTCGAAAACCGGGGTCGCAATCGGCACACCATGCCGGAGGTTGCCGGACAGCTCGTCGATCTCGGTATCGGTCAGGTCGTTGAGCTTGACCTTCTGTCCGCCGGTCTTGTTGTAGATGTCATCGAGAAACTTCCGCTTCTCGGCCATGGCAGCATTGGCGTCGATCAACGCTCCGATCTTGCGACCGAGCTCCTTGGCTGCCCAGCCCAGATGGGTCTCCAGCACCTGGCCGATGTTCATGCGCGAGGGCACACCCAGCGGATTAAGGACGATGTCGACCGGCGTACCGTCTGCCATGTACGGCATGTCTTCCACAGGCACGATGGTGGAGATGACACCCTTGTTGCCGTGCCGCCCTGCCATCTTGTCGCCGGGCTGAATACGGCGCTTGACGGCCAGATAAACCTTGACCATCTTCAGCACGCCGGGCGCGAGGTCATCACCGGCGGTAATCTTCTTGCGCTTTTCCTCGAATCGGCGGTCGAACTCCTGGCGCTGCTGACGAAGACGCTCGACAGCCTGCTCGAGCTGCGCATTCGCATCATCGTTAGTCAGGCGGATCTCGAACCACTTCTCACGGGCCAGTTCGCTCAGATAGCCCTGTGTGATCCGGCCACCCGACTTGAGTGATCCCGGACCGCCTTCGCTCTGCTTGCCGACCAGCATGCGCTCGACACGCTGGAAGATGTCTTCTTCAAGGATGCGCAACTGGTCGTCGAAGTCCTTGCGAACGCTTTCGAGTTCGGCAGTTTCGATCGCCAGTGCCCGGCTGTCCTTGTCCACGCCGTCACGGGTGAAGACACGAACGTCGATAACCGTACCATCCATGCCGGGCGGTACACGCAGGCCCGTATCCTTCACGTCCGAAGCCTTCTCGCCAAAGATCGCACGCAGGAGCTTTTCCTCCGGCGTCAGCTGGGTTTCACCCTTGGGCGTAACCTTGCCGACGAGGATATCTCCGGCACGCACTTCGGCGCCGATGTAAGCGATACCTGCCTCATCCAGCTTGGCAAGTGCGGTCTCGCCGACATTGGGGATATCGGCAGTGATCTCCTCAGGTCCGAGCTTCGTGTCGCGGGCAACACAGGCCAGTTCTTCAATGTGAATCGTCGTGAAACGATCTTCTTCGACCAGGCGCTCGGAAAGCAGGATGGAATCTTCGAAGTTGTATCCATTCCAGGGCATGAAAGCCACGAGCAGGTTCTGCCCAAGCGCGAGTTCGCCCAGGCTGGTCGATGCGCCATCTGCGAGTACGTCACGCTTCGCGATCACGTCGCCGGCCTTTACCAGCGGCCGCTGATTGATACATGTGTTCTGGTTGGAACGCGTGTACTTCGTCAGGTTATAGATATCGACGCCCGGCTCACCGGCGATGGTCTCATCATCGTTGACGCGGACCACAATACGCGAGGCATCGACGGAATCTACTGTACCGCCACGACGGGCAACGACGGTAACGCCGGAATCGACCGCAACCGCGCGTTCCATTCCGGTACCGACCAGCGGCACATCGGAACGCAACGTCGGTACTGCCTGACGCTGCATGTTCGCACCCATGAGGGCGCGGTTTGCATCGTCATGCTCCAGGAACGGAATCAGCGACGCAGCGACCGAAACGGTCTGCTTTGGCGACACGTCCATGAAGTCGATCCGTTCGCGCGGCAGCAAGGTGAATTCGTTCTGGTGTCTTACCGATACCAGCTCTTCAACGAATGCACCTTTAGGGTCCATCTCGGCATTCGCCTGCGCAATGACATGCAGGCCTTCTTCAATGGCCGACAGATACTCGATTTCGTCCGTTACCCGGCCATTCTTGACCTTGCGGTACGGCGTCTCGAGAAAGCCGTAGTCATTGGTCCGTGCATAAACCGACAGGGAATTGATCAAGCCGATGTTCGGGCCTTCCGGCGTTTCAATCGGGCAGACCCTGCCGTAGTGCGTCGGATGCACGTCACGGACTTCGAAGCCGGCACGCTCACGGGTCAGACCACCCGGGCCAAGTGCCGATACACGACGCTTGTGGGTAACCTCGGAGAGCGGATTGTTCTGATCCATGAACTGTGAAAGCTGGCTGGACCCGAAGAACTCCTTGACCGCCGCCGCAACCGGCTTGGCGTTGATGAGTTCCTGCGGCATGAGGCCTTCGGAGTCGGCGATGGTCAGACGCTCCTTGACCGCACGCTCGACCCGTACCAGGCCGACGCGGAAAGCGTTCTCCGCCATCTCACCGACACTGCGGACACGACGGTTACCCAGGTGATCGATATCATCCACCTGGCCACGACCGTTACGGATTTCCATAAGCGTCCGCAACGTGTCGATGATGTCTTCCTTGGTGAGCACGCCCGCACCCGTAATCTCCGTGCGTCCGACGCGCCGGTTGAACTTCATCCGACCGACGCCCGAGAGGTCATAGCGCTCGGCATTGAAGAACAGGTTATGGAACAGGTTCTCGGCTGCGTCCTTGGTCGGTGGCTCGCCCGGACGCATCATGCGATACACCTCGACGAGTGCGTCGAGTCGGGTGACAGATGAGTCGATTCGCAGGGTGTTCGAGATGTACGGACCGCGATCCAGATCGTTCACATAAAGTGTCTGGATATGCTTCACGCCCTTTTCGACAAACTGATCGACCATCGCCAGGGTCAGTTCGTCGTTGGCACGCGCGAGCAGTTCGCCGGTGGCCTTGTCGACGACGTCGTGAGCGAGAATCTTGCCTTCCAGGTATTCCCTGGGAACCTCAAGGGTCTTGGCGCCAGCGTCCTCAAGCTCGCGGACGTGGCGGGCGCTGATTCTGCGACCTTCTTCGACAATCAGCTTGCGGCCGATCTTGATATCAAATGTCGCGGTGTCACCACGCAAACGCTGCGGGACAAGCCCGAACTCAAATCCCTTCGAGGAAAGGTAGAAGTCGTTTTTCTCAAAGAAGAGATCAAGCATCTCCTGATTCGAAAGGTTGAGCGCACGCAGGATGATCGTGACAGGCAGCTTGCGCCGCCGATCGATTCGGGCAAACACGCAATCCTTTGGATCAAACTCAAAATCCAGCCATGACCCGCGGTAGGGAATGATTCTTGCCGAGAAAAGCAGCTTGCCCGACGAATGGGTCTTGCCCTTGTCATGGTCAAAAAACACGCCAGGCGAACGGTGCAACTGGGATACAATCACCCGCTCCGTACCGTTCACCACAAAAGTACCGTGCTCGGTCATCAGCGGCATTTCGCCGAGATAGACCTCCTGCTCACGGACTTCTTTGACGACTTTCTTGCTCGCTGACGCTTCCTTGTCATAAATGACCAGGCGTACCTGCACGCGCAGGGGAGCTGCATAGGTTAGCCCCCGCAGCTGGCATTCCTTGACGTCAAAAACCGGCTCACCCAGCCGATAGCTGAGGTATTCGAGTGCGGCGCTACCGGAGTAGCTGATGATCGGAAACACGCTCTTGAAAGCGGCGTGCAGGCCGATGTCATTGCGGCCCTCAACAGACTTGTCTTCCTGCAAGAACTTCTTGTAGGAATCAACCTGGATGGAGAGGAGAGGAGGAACACCAAGGATGCTCGGCCGTTTGCCAAAATCCTTGCGGATACGCTTCTTGTCGGTAAAGGAAAAAGTCATGACGCAGCACCTCTGTCAGGGCACCCGTAGTCGGAATACGGAGCAAAGCAGGCCACGGCCGGCACTTGCAGTGCCGACCGTTGCCACAAACTCCCAAATCGCATCAGCGCGAGCCTCACAGCCCGCACAGGCCATAAAGCATCAGCCTGCAACCGCTCACTTGATCTCTGCAGTGGCGCCGGCTTCTTCGAGCTGCTTCTTGATGGCCGCCGCGTCGTCTTTCGAGACGCCTTCCTTGACGACCGACGGCGCGCCCTCTACCAGATCCTTGGCTTCTTTCAGACCGAGGCTGGTAATCGTACGGATCGCCTTGATGACGCCGACCTTGTTTTCGCCGAAGGCCTTGAGGGTCACCGTGAATTCAGTCTGCTCCTCGACTGCAGCAGCGGCAACAGCGCCACCCGCGGCAGCGACGGCTACCGGCGCAGCGGCTGATACACCCCACGAATCTTCGAGCATCTTCACGAGCTCGACGATCTCCATAATTGGCTTGGCGCTCAGTTCGCTGAGCAGTTCCTGGTTCGAAAGAGCCATGGTCAAATCTCCTTGAGTACTTAATTAAGTCGGGTTATCCGAATACGGTAAAAACTGATGCAGCCTCAGGCGACCTCTTCTGCCTTCCCGCGCGCCGCGAGCACCCGCGCAACAAGTGCGGGGGGCTCTGCAAGCGTACGGACCAGCTTGGAAGCTGGCGCCAGAAAGACACCGAGCAGCATGGCCCGGGCCTGATCCAGCGTAGGCAGACTCGCTAGCCGCTCCAGATCAGCCGGACCATAGAGCACGCCACCGATGGCGACGGCTTTGGTAACCAGCTTTTCATTGATCTTGGCGAAATCCCTGAATACCCGGGCAGCAGCGCCCGGATCTTCGCGGGAAAACGCCAGAATGAGCGGCCCCTTGAGGGTCTCCTTGAGGCATGCAAACTCGGTGCCTTCAACGGCCCGTTTGGCGAGGGTGTTCTTGACCACACGGACGTAGACGCCCTGACTGCGGGCCTTGGCCCGCAGATCGGTAATCTGCGCCACTGACATACCGCGATACTCAGCCGCTATGGCTGACAGCGCGGATGCGGCGATCACGTTCACCTCTTCGACAAGAGCCTGCTTGTCTTCGAGTCGCAATGCCATCGTTCACTCCTGATGCGAAAGTCACTGTCGCCGCCGTTCGCCCATGTGGCGAAACTTGCGGCTCCGATGGCGGCCGTCACCAGGTCGTACTGATTCGGGTAACACCATCTGCGCAGGCCACTTCAAGCAAGGCCATTAAGGCGTCAGGGAAAGCACCCTTTCGCCACCTGCGGTCTTCGATGTTGCGTTCGTCGAGCCCTGTAGCTGGACTCTGCGAAACCGGCTGAAGTTCAAATCGAACCTCCGGCCTTCATCACCGGCAACCCTGCCTTACGGAGCTGCGCGGCCATTTCTTGCTGACAGCGGCGTCAGATATCCAGGCTGGCCTGATCGATCATCACGCCCGGCCCCATAGTTGAGGACACGGTCAGACGCTTCAGATACTGGCCCTTTGCCGCTGGCGGCTTCACCTTCTTGATGTCGCTCAGCAGCGCGAGCAGATTGTCACGCAGTGCAGCGACATCGAAACTTGCCTTGCCGATCGGGCAGTGCACGACACCACCTTTGTCAGCACGGAAACGGACCTGGCCGGCTTTAGCGTTGCGCACGGCGGTCTCGACATCCTGGGTCACCGTTCCGACCTTGGGATTCGGCATCAAGCCACGCGGACCCAGAATACGACCAAGCTGACCGACGATCCGCATGGCATCAGGCGTGGCAATCACCGTATCGAAGTCGATGGATCCGGCCTTCATCTGCTCAGCGA
>CAYJPG010000076.1:13540-14156 GCA_964371995.1 uncultured Chromatiaceae bacterium
CCTGCTGCCCGCGCCTTGTCAGCGTTCTGCCCCTGGGCAAATACCGCAACCCGGACGGTCTTGCCCGTACCATGAGGCAGCAGGGCGGAACCGCGCACGACCTGATCAGATTTCTTTGCGTCAATACCGAGATTGACGGCAACATCAACCGTCTCGGCAAACTTGGCTGTGGCCAGCTCCTTGACCAGCGCCAGCGCCTCATCAATCGAATAGTTCTTTTCGGCAGAGACTTTGCCCTGCCATGCCTTGGTACGTTTGCTTTGAGCCGACATCTCAAACGCCCTCCACATCAAGGCCCATACTGCGGGCGCTGCCCGCAATCGTACGGACTGCGGCATCCAGCCCGGCCGCCGTGAGATCCGGCATTTTTGCCTTGGCAATTTCTTCAAGCTGCTGGCGCGAAACCTTGCCGACCTTCTTGGTATTCGGGGTGCCACTGCCCTTATCCAGACCAAGGGCTTTCTTCAGCAGAATCGCAGCCGGCGGCGTCTTGATGACGAAAGTGAAGCTGCGGTCGTTATAGACGGTGATCACCACCGGCATAATCAGCCCGGCTTCCATTTTCTGCGTCTGCGCATTAAACGCCTTGCAGAACTCCATGATATTGACTCCGGCC
>CAYJPG010000077.1:0-13958 GCA_964371995.1 uncultured Chromatiaceae bacterium
CCCATTAGCCGCTCCCCGTCGGGCGCCATTTAAGCCAGCTCTGACCGGAGCCTGCCGTGCTTGACAAACAAGACCTGCGGACGGTAACTCCTCAGCCACTGCTCAAGAATCTTCAGGTGCTTTGGTTTGGTTGCCAACTGCGAAACCGGCACCTGGTGCGCACGATACGTGCCCTCAACCGGCTTGCCATCAACCTCGTCGGGACCAGTCCAGCCCTTGGGCGAACGCAGGATAATCATCGGCCAGCGGGGCCGCTGCTTGAACCCGTTCTTGCGAGCATCGCGCTGAATACCGCGAATCTCGGCGACAACAGTGTCCAGCGTCGCCGCCATCAACTGGTGCATCGCCATCGGATCGTCTCCCTCCACGAAATAGGGGGCGTAACCGTAGCCCTGAAAGAGGGCTGCAAGTTCATCTCGGGGAATGCGCGCGAGTACCGTAGGACCGGCAATCTTGTATCCATTCAGGTGCAGGATTGGCAGCACGGCACCGTCATGCACCGGGTTAAGAAACTTGTTCGAGTGCCAGCTGGTGGCCAGCGGGCCGGTTTCAGCTTCGCCATCGCCCACGACACAGGCAACCAGCAGGTCCGGATTATCGAACGCCGCGCCATACGCGTGCGATAGCGAATACCCAAGCTCCCCGCCTTCATTGATTGACCCCGGGGTTTCCGGAGCCACGTGGCTCGGTATACCCCCTGGGAACGAGAACTGCGTAAACAGTTTCTTCAGACCGGCTTCGTCCCGCGAGATATTCGGATATAGCTCGCTGTAGGTACCCTCCAGATACGTATTCGCGACAAGTGCCGGTCCACCGTGCCCCGGGCCAGCGACATAGATCACGTTGAGGTCATGCTGCTTGATGACGCGATTGAGATGCACGTAGATGAAGTTCAGTCCCGGCGTGGTACCCCAGTGACCTAACAGTCGCGGCTTTACATGTGCCAGCGTCAACGGCTTCTTCAACAACGGATTGTCGTGCAAATAGATCTGGCCAACAGACAGGTAGTTGGCTGCCCGCCAGTAGGCGTTCATCTTTTGCAGGACAGACGACGACAGCGGCGCCTTGAGACGCCTCGTCCCCAGGTTGGATGTGAGTGCTCGATTTGCCATCTGATTTCCAGCCATTCTCGTTCACCCTCCGCCTCATTCGACTGCGGGACGCCATGGATCAATCTTGTTTGCGGAGAAGCTGTGCGTCGATCGCAGTGAAGACCTTAACCCAACGGAGAACAGCAGATATCTCAAAAGGATCGCAATTCGGGAGCAGTACGTCGCTCAGACCACATCACAGCCGCGACATCCTAAGCCTGCTGCTTTATTGCCCAAAACACTTTGTGTTTCCGGAACGTCTTGCGACCATATTGAGACACTTTCGTCCCCGTACTCGTGGACTATTACGTCAACAGTGTTTGCCGCCAAGGCCTCTGGATACTGCGGCTGGTCCCCGCTCGGCAAGCTGGCGTCGGATGGATCTTCAGTATGAACGACAGTATCGCGCACTCCGGTGCATGGGCTTTGGCGGCGATCATGATTGTGATTGCTTCGTGGGTACTTTATCGGTTCCTCGCGCCGAAGAGCTGGCGTGAATGGGCCAGCGCAGGATTAGTGCAAGCGTTCATCATTGCCCTGTACGCTGAAATGTACGGCTTTCCGCTCACAATCTATCTTCTGGTTCGGTTCTTTGGCCTAGACAAGAGCAACCTGAACGCGAATCTCTGGTCCACGCTGCTCGGCATCGGCGAGACCGGCATGATGATTTCGATGCTGCTCGGCTATGCCTTTCTGTTCATTGGCATTGGTCTGTTTATTCAGGGCTGGCGCGAGCTTTATCAAGCGCGCCAGGAGGACCGACTGGTGACCACCGGCTTGTACGCACTGGTAAGACATCCGCAATACTCTGGACTTTTTCTTGCACTCTTTGGCGAGGGCGTTGTGCATTGGCCAACCGTGTTTTCCGTGACGGTGTTTCCGCTCATCGTGCTGGTCTATGTAATTCTGGCACGACGAGAAGAAAGACGGGTGATTGCCCAGTTCGGCGACAAGTACCTAGCCTACCGGCAGCAAGTACCAATGTTTTTTCCACGCATGGGGCGCTGGAAGGAGCTTATAGCCCGCTCAAATATTTCTGAGCAAGGGAATGACACTCATGGATGAGCGTCATGATTCCGCAGCAGTTTCAACAAGCGGTAGCGCACACCATGGCCATGTATCGACGGCCAGGACTCACGTAATGACTGCAGCACAGACACCGACGTTTCAACGTCCTCAAGGCGTGCCCCAACAGATCCTTGCGCAGATATTGCGGAAGTGTGACGTCGAATTGAACGGCTCACGACCGTTCGATCTGCAACTGAAAAACAGTCTGGCCTTGAATCGCATCGTCCGGCAGGGCTCACTCGGCCTCGGCGAGTCCTATATGGATGGAGACTGGGAATGCGAGCAGATTGATGTACTCGTGACGCGCCTGCTGCGCCTTCCGCATAGCGAGCGCTTTGCCAATACGTATGTCGACAGGTGGTTGGCTCTTATGTCTCGGCTACGCAACCTTCAGAGTCGTGGACGGGCTGGCATTGTAGCGAAGCAACACTACGACATCGGCAACGAGTTGTATGAGGTGATGCTCGACTCCTACATGAACTACTCGTGTGGCTACTGGGAGACCGCTGATACCCTGGAGCAGGCACAGCAGGACAAGATGGAACTACTCTGCCGGAAGTTGGAGTTGGCCCCGGGCATGCGCGTCCTCGATATTGGCTGTGGATGGGGTGGAGCGGCGCGTTATGCGGTTGAGCATTACGGCGTGCGGGTGGTTGGCGTCACCATTTCAAGGCAACAGAGCACCTGGGCCCGGACTCGCTTGAAGGATATGCCTATCGAGATTCTCTGTCAGGACTACCGCGAGGTACGCGGAAATTTCGATCGCATCCTGTCCGTTGGTATGTTTGAGCACGTGGGCTACAAGAATTACGCCACTTTTTTTCGCAAGTGCCAACAACTTCTGCGTCCTGATGGACTGCTGCTATTGCATACGATTGGCTGCAATGCATCGGCCCAAGCCACCGATCTCTGGCTGCATCGCTATATTTTTCCGAACGGCGTGCTGCCTTCCGTCGCGCAAATTGGTCGGGCAATCGAAGAGCAATTTGTGATGGAAGACTGGCAGAATTTCGGACCCTACTATGACAGAACCTTGATGGCCTGGTACCGACGTATCACCGATGCTTGGGGAGCTTTGGGGGACCGCTACGACGAGCGGTTTCGGCGCATGTGGAGCTTTTATCTGTTGGCTTGCGCGGGGGCTTTTCGCGCGCGGCACACTCAATTGTGGCAAGTTGTATTGAGCAAAGGCTCACGATCTCACGCCTACCAGCGACCGACGCTGGCATAGGGTAATCAATCGCGATACCAACGATTCTTTCGTCGCTAGGGTACCCGGGCCAGGGCGGCGTCAACAATCATCTGGGCTTCGGCCAGGATTCTGTTCAGCTGATCTGTTCCGCGAAAACTTTCCGCATAAATCTTGTAGATGTCCTCGGTTCCTGACGGCCGCGCGGCAAACCAGCCGCTTTCGGCGATAACTTTTACGCCGCCGATGGGGCACCATTGCCGGGTGCCTTGGTGAGAATGCGCTGGATCTTCTCTCCCGCCAGGTCTTCAGACAGGACTTGTGTTGGCGAAAGCTGCGCGAGTATTTTCTTTTGCTCGGGAGTAGATGACGCGTCAATCCGATCGTAAAGCGGGTCGCCGAACTCGCTTGCAAGCTCCTGGTAGATTTCGCCGGGATCCCGGTCTTCGAGTGCGACAATCTCGGCGGCCAACAATGCCGGCACGATCCCGTCCTTGTCTGTTGTCCAGACGCGGCCATCCATACGAAGGAAGGACGCACCCGCACTTTCTTCACCGCCGAAGCCCAGAGAGCCGTCTAGCAAACCATTCACAAACCACTTGAAACCGACCGGCACTTCGTAAAGCTTTCGACCGTGCTTCGCTGTGACACGATCAATCATCTGACTGCTGACCACTGTCTTCCCCACGGCTGCGTCGCGACCCCACTGCGGTCGATGCTGAAAAAGATAGTTGATGGCAACCGCAAGATAGTGATTTGGTGGCAGCAATCCAGCACTCGAGGTCACTATTCCATGCCGATCGTGGTCGGTGTCGCAGGCAACAGCGATATCAAAACGATCCTTGAGGTCGATCAGACCCTGCATCGCGTAGGACGACGACGGGTCCATGCGAATTTGGCCATCCCAATCGACCGTCATGAACCGAAATGTCGGATCGACAACATCGTTCACAACCGTGAGATTCACACCATAGTGTTCCGCAATCCGGCTCCAGTAGTGAACGCCAGCACCACCGAGCGGGTCGACGCCCATACGGATACCTGCTCCTCGAATTGAATCCATGTCGATCACGTTTCCGAGATCGCTCACGTAAGCACCGAGATAGTCGTGGCGATGGGTCGTACTGGCGCGAAGTGCTCTATCGTAAGGAATTCTTTGCACGCCCTGGAGGGCGTTCGCCAGCAACGCATTGGCCCTGGCTTGTATCCAACCCGTCACCTGATTATCGGCCGGCCCACCATTGGGTGGGTTGTACTTTATGCCGCCGCTGTCGGGCGGATTGTGCGAGGGTGTGATGACAATGCCATCCGCAAGGCCCGCAGTGCGCCCGCGATTGTAGGTGAGTATTGCGTGAGAAACAGCGGGCGTCGGTGTGTAGTCGTCCCGCTCCGCTAACATGACATCCACGCCGTTAGCAGCCAGCACTTCCAGCGCGGTGGCGCAAGCGGGCGCCGACAGTGCGTGTGTATCTATGCCGAGAAAGAGCGGTCCGGTTATGCCCTGTCTGTTGCGGTATTCATGAATGGCCTGACTGATTGCCAGGACGTGCCATTCGTTGAATGTACGTTCGAAGGAGGAGCCACGATGGCCCGACGTTCCGAAGATAGCTCGTTGCGCCGACATTGAAGGATCAGGTATGCCGGTGTAGTAGGCCGTGACCAGTCGGGGTACGTCGACCAGCATGGCCGGCTTGGCGAGCTTGCCGGCCAAGGGGCTTACATTCACGGACGTGCGGCGAGGTGGCCACTTCCACCAAACCCTTGGACGCTGATACACCGCAAGCCAGCATGCCGCTGGCTAATCGGTTGAGTCTTGCCTGGCGCCGCGTCCATTATCGATCCCAAACTAACATCGATGTGTCGTGAAACTGTCTCGCTTCCTACCCGTCAAGGTGACTCCTGTACTTGGCGTCTGCCAATGGGCCGGTTCGCGGAACCCCCACAGTACCCACCCTCACAGCCATCGGCGCACGGTCCACCCCACGAACTCCAGCAAGCGCCCCACCCAATGGCGCCTCTTCCAGCTAGCCGGCAGGATTAGCTGAGATTCGGCCAGGTCATCGAGAAACTGTCTCTCCAGTTCCGCACAGATGCCAGGCTCCCGAATTGCCAGTACCAACTCGTAATTGAGGAACAGGCTGCGATAATCCAGGTTCGCCGTTCCCACGGTTGCCCAGTCACCGTCGATTACCGCAGTCTTTGCATGCAGCATCCGGGGCTGGTACTCGTAAATGCGCAGGCCAGCGGACATCAACGCGTCGTATAACGCTCGCGCTGCCCAACGAGTTATTGGCACGTCACTGCTGGCCGGCACGAGCAAGCGCACGTCGACGCCCCGACGTGCCGCCTTGATGAGACGTTGCTGGGTAATGACGTCAGGCACGAAATATGGCGTCGTGAGAAAGATGCGATCACGGGCCCCGGAGAACGCATCAGAGTACATACAGCGTATCCGGTGACGGCAGGCGCGCGTATGGTTGGACACGAGACTGGAGACACCTTCACTACCCTGAACAGGCATCCAACGCCGATGTCCGCGCCAGAAGGCATCGAACAGATTCGTTGCGTCATCAACGAGGGTGCCGGATATCTCGGCGTGAGTATCCCGCCACCTGGCCTCACCCGCGAGCCGTAGAGAACTCTCTCGATGTATGTTGAATCCGCCGACAAAGGCAACCTCGTCATCGATGATCAATAGTTTGCGATGATTTCGGCGGTTATAACGTAATGGCCAGCGCCAGCTCCAACGATGAAATCGTTTGAGATCCACCCCACCTTCAGTCATATAGCGCTGGATACTGCGCGACGTCCGGCCTCGCGTTCCGGCCGCATCAATATGCACGTGGACACGAAGGCCCGCCGCGGCACGATCAACCAATGCCTGTGCGAACTGCCAGCCAATTTCGTCGCCTGCGAATATATAGCTTTCCATCCGCACGGCCTGGCGAGCACCGAGAATTGACGTCAACATCGCTGCATACAGCTCATCCCCCTCATAGAATAGGCGCATGGCGTCGCCGCGATGCGCTTGCTTCTGCCCGAGTCTTGCGGACGGAACTACTGCCTCACACATCTCTCGCTAAGCCCCCTCAGCACGCGTCTTTTCGTCTGACCCGGATATATCTGGTGCAGACATATCATATTTGGAATCAACCGGATGCCACATCGCGACCCAACTGAGAATCAATAGCCCTTCGTCAATCGCCTTGATTATCGCGCCATTGCCAGGATCACCGATTAAGGAGCGCAACAGCAAACTGGTACCCAGAATGGCAGATCCCGCAACCAGAGTGACACGGCCGATCCGCATTCGCACTCGATAACGGCAGCGACACCGTTTATGCGCGAAATCAAAGTGTGCGTGTATAGCCTGCGCGATGTGCGTGGCCTGCCGCTTGGTCGATAGGGGAGCCTGGATGGTGATTCGCAGCGGTTCGGCAGGACTGTGCTCGCCGGCTACGCCAACGATATAGTCTTCAACGTTGCGGCCAAGTACCCTCTCATAAAACGGCTATGGATCCAGAGAATCAAATAGCTGGTCAACGTTTCTTATCCGAATATCGATAGTCTGCACTATCTAAGGAAACACTGATTTACCCCGCCCGCTGAGACATGATTGCTCAACAGTGCGGAGATCGTGATGAAACCGTAGACGCGACGAGTTTCGAGAAGTTCGGCAAGACGCTGCTGACGGCGGTCAATGACCATCTGCAGCGCAGCGGCATCGAGATCTCGAAGGGCACCATCGTTGACGCCACGATCATCGGCGCGCCGAGTTCGACCAAGAACGAAGATGGCAAAGGGCCAGCAATGGTACTTCGACATGAAGGCGCAATTGGGGTGGACAGCAAGACCAAGCTGGCTCACACCGTGCCTGCTTGCCGCTTAGCCTACCTGTCGATGCGGATCGGGAAATGCAGCATTTTGAAGCGATACAGGCAAAGCGGGCAACCAAAACCCCGTCGAGGTTCGACCTCACTCGAGTCTCGGGCAGCTGACGCCGGCTGAGTTCAAACTGAAACTGGTAGCAACCCAGTCACGGCCGCGACCGTCGGGTCCCGGTAGAGACCCAGGAAGCTCATGGCCGTGGAGAGCACGCCGGAGCGCTCGTTGTCGCTCTTGTTCAGCACCTCCCGGGCGGCGGAGGCGACCACCGGGTGCGGTGCGCCCTCTACATGCGGCGTGGCCATCATCGCCCACAACGTTTGATCGAACGTCCGGGCCGGGTCGGACAGAAAGTTCACCACGCCCCGCAGCGTCTTGTCGGGTTCCGCGTAGAGGACGTGCAGGATGGCGCCCACCAGCAGGGCGTGGGAGGTCTTCTCCCAGTGGTTGCGCCGCTCCAGAGCACCCTCCGGGTCGACGAGGATGTCGGCGATGTTCTGCACGTCGCGGACTTCGTGAACACCCTGGCGAACTTCCAGCAGCGGGTTGTAGGCCGCCGAGCGCGCGTCGGTCGGGTTGAACAGCAGGCAATGCGAACTCTTCGACCGCCAGCCAGCAGTCAGTTGCCAGTTCTCGCCCTTGATATCGTGGATGACCGCAGAGCCGGGCCAGGTGAGTAGCGTCGGCACCACCAGACCGACGCCCTTACCCGAGCGCGTCGGCGCGAAGGCCATCACGTGCTCCGGCCCGTCGTGGCGCAGATAGCTCTGCCCCACCCTGCCCAGAAAAACCCCCGCCGGTCGCGTCCGGCCGGCCTGCGCGACTTCGCGGGGTGTCGCCCAGCGGGCGGAACCGTAGGTGGTGACGAGGCGGGACTGCCGGGCGCGCCACACCGAACCGAGGATGGCCGACAGGGCACCGAGCATTCCGCTACCGCCGGCGATCAGGCCACCCGTGTTGAAAACCCGGGGCGCGTAAGCCTCGTAGACAAACCACCACTCGAAGAGCCGCCAAGGGTAGTAAACCGGCACCTCCTGCAGGCGGAACCAGGGCGATCCCAACCGGCGCTGGAATCCCAGTTGCCAAGCGGTCCACTCGGTCGCCGTCCAGGTGCCGAGCACCACGATGGCGAGCACCAGAAGCACTTGGCCGATGAGAATCTTGCCCGCCGTCATTGCTGTCTCGACTCCCTGCCCGGTACTGCCGCACTCGTGTGGTGCGGGCGGAGAATTAGGGCGGCGGCCGGGGGTGTCAAAGACGAATTAGGTCAGCCGCCGGACCGAAAAGGTCCGAAGTCGCACGGTGACGAAGTGAGGGGTACTCAGTCGCGCTCAGAAACGCGGGATTTCGTCGAGAAAGGAAAATTACCGGAGGGTCGGTGCTGGGGCCGGCTCAGGGGCAGAACGACTACAATTGCGCAACGGGGAGATCGCCCGCAAACCCCGCGGCGGGCAACGACACTCGAGAGTCTCATAGCCTCGTGGTTTACAGACGATCGCTCTCTGCCCGCGACGGCTGCAGTCAATCCGAAGGTGACTCTTCAGGTCGAACCATCACTGACTGTGTTCCGCGCGCGCCAAAATAGTTGGCTACAAACCCCGCTATTGTCAGGGCTGCTACCAGAAACTGAGCGATTAGCGTTTGAAGACTGAGGTAGACGCCGAAACTTGTGATTGGGCCGTGATGGCAAAGTTCTGCAGCTCCGCGAACTCGGCAGCATTCTTGACTTGACTGTTGACAACGGCCCCGCGGTAATCCGCCGCTATGTAATCCAAGATCTGCCACGCCTGACGGGGATCAGCGGTGGCCTCTGGGGTACTGCCGGCCACACCATCGGATGTGCCGGCGGCCAGGACATCCGGCGGGTAAAGGTTCTTACACAGTGCATTGCCGGTTCAAGCACCTCGACGCACCGCCGGATCAGCGGTCGATGAGGCGCTGCCCTGCTGACGCGCGTCGCGCAGGATTTCAACAGCTTCTCTGATCACATAGAGGCCGATGGCGACGCCAATCACGAGGTCAGGCCAGGGGGTGCCGGTGGCGAGCACCAGTAACCCCGCGACAATCACACCAAGGTTCGCCACCACGTCTGCGCGGGTAAAAATCCACGACGCCCTCAAGTGCACTTCCCCATCGCGATATTTCGCCAACATACGAAACACGGTGGCGTTCACCAGGAGCGACAGGGTGGCCATGCCAACGATGATCCAGCCTTCTGGTTCAGTGCCAACGACGGCACGCCGGACGGCTTCGATGACCACTCCGAGACCGAGAATAGCAAGTAGGGCGCCACTCGCCTGCGCGCCGCGGCGCTTGAAGGCCATCGATCGGCCGATGGCCAGCAACGCGATAGCATAGACAGAACTGTCGGCAAGCATGTCCAGGGCATCCGCCAGAAGGCCGGCGGAATCCGCGACGAGAGCCGCGGCGGTGCCGACGACAAACATCATCGCGTTCAGAGCAAGCGCAATGCTGATCGTGCGCCGCTCCTCCGCCGTGTCGGCAGTCGCTGTCTGACAGCCACAGTCACTCATCCCACACTTCCTCGTATGGCAGAGCCGAACGATGCACCCTATAGTAGCTATATAGTCAAGCCAGACGCCTTTCGATAGGAGTTGGTATGCGCATCGGGGAACTAGCCGCGCTCAGCGGCATGAAGGTCGTGACCATTCGGTACTACGAAGCGACCGGCCTGATTGCAGCCCCAAGTCGAAGCAGCTCCGGGTATCGAAATTACCGACCGGAGCACTTGCAGCGGCTGACCTTCCTGCGCCGGAGTCGGGAGCTTGGCTTCTCGATCAAGGAAATCAGAGAGTTCCTGTTACTCACGGAGAATCCCCGACAGCCATGTGCGAGCGTGACCACCATCGCCGCGCGACATCTCGAAGACGTCCGTAGCAAGCTGGACGACCTGCAACGCCTTGAGCAAGCCCTTGACGGGCTCGTTACATCCTGCCGAACTGGCCGCGTAGAGAGCTGCAAGATCCTGCAAGCGCTCGCCACGGTGCCTGCATCGTCGAGCACTACATATTGACCCTCGATCAGCTAGAGGGTTTACCGTCATCAAACGTAGTGTCCATCAGGCAACTGCCAGGAGAATCGACCATGCAAGGATCTCATCATATGCTCGCCCAGGTCATCGTCCTGTGCGGGGCAACACTCCTCGCCCCAATTGTGGCGACAAGCGCGCCGCCCTCCTCGGCTGACGACACGGCTGAGATCCAAACTCTGCAGAAACAGGTCGACGAGTTGAATCAGGAGTTGAAGCGCCTGCAGAACGCGGCCGATCCCGCCGCGCAACAGCAAGCCATGCAAGACTCCTGGGGGATGATGCAGGGCCACATGCGCTCCATGCGGCAGATGCCGGGAATGAAGGCGGGTGTTGGTTGCGCCAACTGGCAAATGATGGGCTCGGGCAACACGTCAGGCTGTCCGATGATGGGCCACGGGATGGGCATGGGTGCCGAGATGATGGGGTGGGCCATGCCCCTTGGCATGACGCCCGACGCCTATCAGAAGCAGATGAGTGGGCACATGCAGACGATGCGCTCGCAGATGGCGGCCATCTCGGCCGAGACAGACCCGGCAAAGCGCCGGGCGCTGATGCAGAAACACTACGACACAATGTACCGCGACATGCAGACCATGCGGGGCATGGGGTGGATGTGGGCACCGAATGCCGCGGGAGCATTGCCCGACGCCAACTCGAAAGGTGCACAGCTCGAATCGAAGTACTGTTCCCAGTGCCACGCGGCGCCAGCGCCTTCCCTGCACACCCAGGCCGAGTGGGCGTCTGTCACCGATCGCATGCGCAGCAGGATCGCATCTACAGGGGGCACGAAGGCCGGTGTAATGGCGCCCAGCGATTCAGAGTTCGATGAGATTGTGAAGTACCTTGATGGGCATGCCCGTGGCCATTAGCAGGGCGACACTGCACTGTCAGCTGGCACGTTCGAGGGGCTGTGGACCGGCATCACCACCATTGACCGCAGCAACAGTCACACATTACTCCGTAGGTGCAAGTAGTGGCTTTCCAGACGGAAGCCACCCATGTCCCGCAAGGCATTTTTCAATGTGTTCCTCGTCCGGTGGAAAAGCCAGTCTCTGATTGGGCCGGCCGGTGTGTTGAGAACGGCACACCGACAGCGCCTCGCGAAAGTTGTCGATCTTGTGCGGCCTGTGGGTGGGCAACAGGCAGCCGGATACTGCAAGACTGCAGATAAGTACAGACAATAAAACAGGTGCTTTTCGCATGATACTTGCCTCGACCCTTATGGGCTTGCCTCGCCGATCGGCAGCACCTCATCCACGGTACTGACATACACCCAGCCAGAAATCTGCGGGCCAATACGGGCATGGGTCCGGATAATTGCCGTGACGGCTTCCACCTCGTGGTCATCGCAAACCAGCTCAAGCTGCGCCTCCGCGATAAGAAGGCCGCCCGCTTCCAGGGTGAAATCCATTTCGGTTTCGCTGACGGCACGTAGCATGCCCTTCGACTCCAGCAGCGAGATTCTTCGAAAGCCGGCTTCCGACAGCGCCTGGATCACGTCCGGCGCACGCACATGGTGGATAAAGGACTTGATCAGTTTCATGCGGGGGACTCCTTGGCTACGGCAACCGTCGGCAGGGGCCTGGCGTTGGGACGCCAAACCATGCGGTACAGACCCGGCAGAACCAGCAAGCTAAGGACCGTTGACGAGATGATTCCGCCGATCACCACGGTAGCGAGCGGCCGCTGAACCTCGGCCCCCGTGCTGGTATTCAGGGCCATCGGCAGAAAGCCGAGGGCTGCCACCAGCGCGACCATCAGTATCGGACGAAGGCGCAACATGGCCGCCTCACGGATAGCGTCGTCGATGCCCAGCCCTTCAGCGAGACGCTCCTTGAACGCAGACACCATGATTACGCCAGTCAGAACAGACACGCCACACAACGTGATGAATCCGACCCCCGCTGTGATCGACAGTGGAATGCCCCGGAACCACAAGGCGATGACACCGCCCGTCAGGGCAAGTGGGACGCCACTGAATACCAGTGCGGCGTCCCGGGCAGATCCGAAGGTCATCAGAAGAAGCGCGAATATCATCACCAGCGTGACCGGCACCAGCAAGGTCAGGCGCTCGGTCGCTGACTGCAATTGTTCAAACGTGCCACCGTAGGCGAGCCAGTAGCCAGTTGGGAGCCGCACCTGATCGGCGATCTTCTCCTGCGCCTCCCGAACAAAACCGCCCAGATCCCGGCCGCGAACATTTGCCGAGACAACGAGCCGGCGCTTGCCGTTTTCGCGGCTGATTTGATTCGGCCCTGGCGCCAGTTTCAGAGTTGCCACTTCACCGAGCGGCACATAACCGCCAGAGCTTAGCCGAATCGTCAATCGCTCCAGTGCAGACAGGTCACTCCGCAACTCTTCCGGTAGTCGGACGACGAGAGCAAATCGTTGGTCACCCTCGAAGATCTGACCGGCCTCCTCACCCCCGGTGGCTGCGGCCAATACGTCCTGAATGTCGGCCACGTTCAGGCCGTAGCGATACAAGGCATCGCGATTCGGCTCCACTGACAGCACCGGCAGGCCCTGGACCTGCTCGACTTTGACGCCCTGGGCGCCCGCAACGCCATTGAGGACAGCGGCAATGCTGTTACCCGCCTCCAGCAACTTGCCGAGATCATCGCCGTACACCTTGACGCCAAGGTCGGACCGAACTCCCGAGATCAATTCGTTAAAGCGCAGCTGGATGGGCTGGCTGATCTCGAAGGCATTTCCGGGCACAGCTTCCAGGCGCTGCTCGATCTCGGCAGACAGTTCTGTCTTGGTCTTGTCCGGATTGGGCCAGTCCTGCCTGTCCTTCAGCATCACATAGCCGTCGGAAATGCTTGGCGGCATCGGGTCCGTTGCCACTTCCGCGGTCCCAACACGTGAGAAGTACGTCTTGACCTCTGGCAGCTCCGACAGCGCTCGTTCGAGCTGGAACTGCATTTCCAGTGACTGGGTGAGGCTCGTACCAGGAATACGCAGGGCCTGCACCGCGAGATCGCCTTCGTCCAGACTGGGTATGAACTCCGAACCCATTCGCGATCCCAGCCAGCCACAAAACACCACGAAGACCACGGCGCCGGCCAGAATCGGCAGGCGCAGGCGCAGTGCTGCGTCGAGGACGGGAGCGTAGGCGCGTCGTGCTCCCCGAACGAGCAGGTTTTCCTTTTCCTCGATTTTGCCGGTCAGGAGTATGGCAACGGCCGCGGGAACAAATGTCAGAGACAGAACAAGTGCGGACAGCAGCGCGAGAATCACCGCAAATGCCATCGGCTGAAACATTTTTCCCTCGACACCCGACAACGCCAATATCGGCAGATTCACGAGGATCACGACCAGCACGCTGACCAGACTGGGGGTAAACACTTCGCGCGTCGCCACGAAAACGGTGTTCAAACGCTCGTCGAGGGTCAGGAGACGCCCCAGACGATGCTGGCGACCACCCAGCCGCAGGATGCAGTTCTCCACGATGATCACGGCGCCGTCGACGATCAGACCAAAATCGAGCGCGCCGAGGCTCATCAGATTCGCCGAGACCCTGGTACTTACCATGCCCGAGATCAGCATCAGCATGGCGAGGGGAATGACGGCAGCGGTCAGAAGCGCCGCTCGGACATTGCCCAGCAGCAGCAACAGTACCGCCACGACCAGGACCGCCCCTTCAAGGAGGTTGTTGCGCACCGTGGCGATG
>CAYJPG010000078.1:0-13885 GCA_964371995.1 uncultured Chromatiaceae bacterium
GCTTACAACATCGCCTGGACGGTGCGTCTGTCCGGAGCGCTGGACCGCAGTGCGCTGCGCGCCGCACTCGATTTTCTCATCGCGCGCCACGAACCCTTGCGGAGCCGCTTTCCGGCTGTGGCTGGCCGACCGCAGCTGTGCATCGATGAGCCGGGGCCGCTCGGCCTGGTCGAGCTCGATATCGCCGGGGAAACGGAACTGCAGGCTGAGCTTGCGCGCCATGCGCGGGCGCCTTTCGTGCTGGCCACCGGCCCGCTGCTGCGCGCGGTGCTCGTGCGTCGCTCAGCTGATGAACACCTGCTGATGCTCGCCATGCAGCACATCATCACGGATGCCACCTCCAACCATATGCTGTTTGAAGAACTGGTAGCGAGCTATGCGGCATTCGCCGCTGGCACGGAGCCGGCACTGCCGCCGCTGGAGATCCGGTATGCGGACTACGCGCTCTGGCAGCGGCAGCAACAGCTTGATGCCGGGCAGGCCGCGGACCTCGCCTGGTGGCGCGTGCGACTGGCGGGCATGCCGACAGCACTCGAGTTGCCGACTGATTATCCGCGGCCCGCCGAGCAGCAGTTCCGTGGTGCCTGGATACGCCGTACCTTGCCACCCGGGCTGGTGACGGCGTTGCGGGCCCTGGCCCGCGAGCAGCAGCACACCTTATATATGGTGTTGCTTGCTGCCTTCGACGTGCTCCTGTCTCGCTACAGCGGCAGTGAAGACATTGTCGTCGGGACGCCGGTGGAGGGCCGGACGGAAAGTTCTCTCGAGCAGCTGGTCGGACTGTTCATCAACACGCTGGTGATGCGCACGGATCTCAGCGGTGATCCGCCTTTCACGGAACTGCTGCAGCGTGTGCGTACGGCGACGCTTGAGGCCCAGGCGCACCAGGACCCGCCCTTCGAGAAACTCGTCGAAGCGCTGCGTCCCGCCCGCAGTCTGAGCCGTGCACCGCTGTTCCAGGTCATGTTCAACCTGATCCGCATGCCGGAAAAGCGACAACAGGCGGCGGGGCTTGCGTTCCGTCTCGACCGGCTGCTCGACCAGGGTGTGTCGAGTTTCGATCTCACGCTGACTGCGAGTGAGCAGGGCGAGCAGGTCGGGCTGATCTTCGAGTACGCGACCGATCTGTTCGCCGCCCGGACTATCGAGCAGCTTGCTGATTCTTATCTGTGTCTGCTCCAGGGGATCGTCGGGTGCCCGGAACAGGCCATATCGCGCTTGCCGCTGCTCGATGCGGCCGGCCGGCAACATTTGCTTGAGGACTTCAATCCGCCGGTCTTTGCTGCGAGCTTCGTGCCGGTGCATCAGACCGTGGCCGGCAATGCGCTGCGCTGGCCGGATGCGGTGGCAGTTTCGCGCGGCGGAATATCCCTGCTCTATGGTGAACTCGAAGCGCGTGCCAACCGGCTTGCGCATTTCCTGCTCGCGCAGGGTCTGCCGGCCGGTTCGCGGGTTGGCATCTGCCTGTCGCGCGAGCCGTCTTGTCTGGTCGCGGTGCTGGCTGTGCTGAAAGCCGGTGCAGCCTATGTGCCGCTGGATCCCGGTTACCCGCCCGCGCGACTTGCGGCGATGGCGGACGATGCGGATCTCGCGCTGCTGCTCGTCGATACGAAAACCCGCGCCTGCTTTGCAGATGACGATACGCGCCTGCTGCAGCCTGATGCGCTGCAGGCCGAAACAGACCGCTGTACTGCGAGTCCACCGATGATCCGCGTCAGTGCCGATGAGCTGGCCTATCTGCTCTACACCTCGGGTTCCACCGGTCGTCCGAAGGCCGTGATGGTCACGCATGGCAATCTCGCCAGCGCGCTGGCGGCGTGGCTTGAGGTTTATACCCTGCAGCCGGGCGAATCCCATCTGCAAATGGCGAGCGCGGCCTTCGATGTCTTTAGTGGCGACTGGGTGCGTGCGCTGGGTTCGGGTGGCCGGCTGGTGCTGTGTCCGCGCAAGACGCTGCTGGAGCCGTCGGCGCTGCTGGCTGTGCTGATCCGCGAAAAAATTGCGGTTGCCGAGTTCGTGCCCGCGGTGATCCGGCTGCTGCTTGCGCATGCAGACGCACAGGACCTGCAGTTGCCACCGCTGCGTCTGCTGATCGTCGGTTCGGACCTGTGGTTTGCTGCCGAGGCCGCCGCGCTGCGCGCCCGCTGCACGCCAGGCACCCGCGTGTTCAATTCCTACGGCGTAGCCGAGGCAACCATCGACAGCGCCTGCTTTGAAGTCGGCGACGATATGCCTGGTGTCGGCGCGGTACCAGTTGGCAAACCGCTTGCGAATGCGCGGCTCTACGTGGTCGACGCACACGGCGAAGCCGTGCCGGCCGGTGTTTGCGGTGAACTGTGCATCGGTGGTGGCGGTGTGGCGCGTGGTTACTTCGGTCAACCGGAGCTCAGTGCCGGGAAGTTTATTGCCGATCCTTTTGCCGGCGTGTCGGGCGCGCGGCTGTATCGTAGCGGCGACCGCGCACGCTGGCGACACGATGGCAATCTGGAGCTGCTCGGCCGCGCCGACTTCCAGTTCAAGCTGCGCGGCTTTCGCATCGAACCGGGCGAAGTCGAGGCGCGCCTGATCGAGCATCCGGCCATCCGCTACGCTGTCGTTGGCCGACGCGAAACAGCTGCTGGCGACGCGCGCCTGGTCGCCTGGATCGTACCCGGTGATGCGGCTGTGCCCGAGGCGGATCTGCGGCTGGAGTTGCAGGCCAGCTTGCCTGACTACCTCGTACCCAACATCTTCGTGACGCTGCCGGCACTACCGCTGGGTCCCAACGGGAAGATTGACCGGGCGGCCTTGCCTGAGCCGCAATGGGACGCGACGGCTTCCGGCCCGATGCCGGTCGGCGCCCGCACGCCGGTCGAAGAGGTGGTCTGCGCCCTGTTTGCCGACGTGCTCGGTCACCGTGCCGTCGGTGTGCACGATGATTTTTTCGCCAGTGGCGGCCACTCGCTGCTGGCCACCCGGCTCGTGGCCCGCATTCGCGATGCGCTGCAAATGGAACTGCCGCTGCGGGTGATCTTCACAACGCCGACGCCGGCAGGGATCGCCGCGGCACTCGACGACGCACGGGGCAGCGGGAGATTGCATACCCTGGACATTTCTCGCTATCGCCAGCGTCCAGATTCACAGCAGGCCGAAATGGCAGCGCCGCTTTCAGCGATGCAGCAACGGCTGTGGTTTCTCGACCGCCTGCAGCCGGACAGCCGGGCCTGGCACCTGCCCTGGGCGGTGCGTCTGCGCGGCCGGCTTGATCGCAATGCGCTGCAAGTTGCCGTGTCGGCGCTCGTCGCGAGACATGCGGTGCTGCGCGCCCGCTTCGTCGAAGACGACGGTGTAGCCACACAGCAGGTGCTGAAGCCGGCGGATATCCCGGACGGCTGGATCAGTGCGGAGTTCGTTGCGCTGAATGGCCGTGATCCACAGCAGACCGCTGCAGACTGGCTGCGGGGACTGCACTTTGATCTGGCGACCGGTCCGCTGTGGCAGCTCCGCGTGCTGGAAATCGCGCCGGACGATCAACTGCTGGTGCTGGTCATGCACCACATCGTCACCGACGGCTGGTCGCTGTCGGTGCTGAACCGCGAGCTTGCGACTGCCTATCAGGCGGCATTGAACAGTGCCGCGCCCGACTGGAATCCCTTGCCGCTGCAGTACGCGGACTATGCGCGCTGGCAGGCTGACTGGCTGGCCAGCGGCGAGCTGGCGCAACAGCTCGATTTCTGGCGAGAGGAGTTGCGGGGTGCGCCTGCACTGCTGTCGCTGCCCGCCGATCAGCCGCGTGAATCCGGCGATGCTGCGAATGGCGCCTGGCACCATTGCCTGCTGCCGTCGCGCAGTTGCGCGGGTCTCCACGAACTGGCGCGCGCGCAGGGTTGCACGCTGTTCATGGTCCTGCTCGCGGCATTCGATGTGCTACTCGGCCGCCATGCCGGCAGCGAGGATGTGCTGGTCGGTACGCCGCTGGCTGGCCGCCCCCATTCAGAACTTGAGGGGCTGATCGGCTTCTTCCTCAACACGCTGGTGCTGCGCACCGACTTGCGCGGCGATCCGGCCTTCAGCGAGCTGCTGGCGCGCGTCCGGCGCGTCACGCTCGATGCTTACGCACATGCCGATGTGCCCTTTGAAAAACTGGTTGAGATGCTGGCACCGCAGCGTTCGCTGAGCCACAGCCCGATCGTGCAGGTGCTGTTCACCTTGCACAACCAGCCGCGGGTGCCGCTGGTGCTGTCCGGACTTGAGAGCGAACCCGTGCTGATCAGCGTTGAGGCCGCGAAGTTTGATCTCAGCGTGCATGTGGCCGAAGAAGCAGGCGGGCTCGATATCGCATTTGCCTGGCGCAGTGCGCTTTTTTCAAGGACGCGGATCGAGTCACTGGCGGCGGATTTTGTCGCTCTGCTGGAAGCCGTCGTGCAGGCGCCGGAAACCCGCCTCTCCAGCCTGCTGCCGGCGGTGAGTGCACCGCTGCGCGGGGCTGATGGGGCAGAACCAGGTGTACCTGCCGCGTCTGAAACAGTGGCGCCGCTCAGCGAACTGGAAACACAGCTGGCAGAGATCTGGCAAAGCCTGCTGCCGGTGGAGCCCATCGCGCCGGATGACGACTTCTTTGCCATCGGCGGCCATTCGCTGCTGGCAACGCGGATGATCGCGCGGATCGCCGACCGGCTGGGCGTGGAGCTGCCGCTGATCAGCGTCTTTGAAGCGCCGACCATACGTGCGCTGGCGATGCGCGTGGCGGCGGCTGAACAGCGCAAGCCGGTCCCGCCAGATGTGATTCCGCGACTGGAGCGCCGGACAGAGGCATGAGCACCGCGCACTACGTTTTTCCCGCTTCGTTCGCCCAGCAGCGGCTGTGGTTTCTGGACCAGCTCGAAGGTGCGAGCGCGGTCTACAACCTGAAGATTGCGCTGCGACTCTCCGGTCGGCTGGATCACGACATCCTGCAGCACGCCGTCGATGCGGTCGTGGCGAGACATGAATCCTTGCGCACCAGCTTTGCAACGCGCGGCGTCGATGGCGTACAGCGGGTCGCGAGCCAGCTTGAGGTGCCGGTGCAGATGGCTGAGCTGCATGGCGCCAGCGATACCGTGCTGGCCGCAAAGCTGAATGAGCTGGGATCGGCGAGTTTCGATCTGCAGCGCGGTCCCTTGCTGCGTGTACACCTGCTGTGTCTCGATGCTGAGGCCACTGAACATGTATTGCTGCTGGTGATGCACCATATCGTTTCGGATGCCTGGTCGGCCGGCGTGCTGTATCGGGATCTCGCCGCGTACTACAGCGGTTTCAGTCGCGGCCTTGTCGCACAGTTGCCGGAACTCCCGGTGCAGTACGCCGACTTTGCAGTCTGGCAGCGCGAATGGCTGGCCGGCGCGGAACTCGAGCGGCAGATGGCGTTCTGGCGCGACCATCTCCAGGGCGCGCCGCCGCTACTCGAGCTGCCGACTGACCGGCCGCGTCCGGCGGTACAGACATACCGCGGCAACCGGCTCAGCCGTGCCTTGCCCGCAGCGCTCAGTGCCCGGCTGCAGGCTCTGGCGGCAGAGGAGGGCGTGACGCTCTACATGCTGCTGTTTGCCGCTTTCAACCTGCTGCTTGCGCGCTGGTCTGGTCAGTCCGATCTCGTGATCGGCACGCCGATTGCGGGACGACGGCGCAGTGAACTCGAAGCGCTGATCGGTTGCTTCGCCAATACGCTTGCCATCCGCACGCGGCTGGAGGGCGCTGAAAGTTTTCGTGGGCTGCTCGCGCGCGTACGCACCGCCACGCTGGGCGCTTTCTCTCATCAGGAGCTGCCTTTCGAAAAACTTGTCGAAGTCCTGCAGCCGCCACGCAACCTGTCGCACTCGCCGCTTTTCCAGGTGATGTTCATCCTGCAGAACACGCCATGGGAAACGGTGGAATTCGGCACGCTGGCAGTCAGGCCCGCGGAGATGGATGCGGCGGATACCGCAAAGTTTGAACTCACCGTATCGGTCTCGGAGTTCGAGTCGCAGCTCTGGCTGGCGCTCGAGTACAACAGCGACCTCTTCGACAGGGGCACCATCGAGGGCCTGGGTGCGGGCTACGAGACGCTGCTGTCCGCGATCGTGGCCGATCAGGCTGCATCCCTGTCTGCGCTGCCGGTGCAGGCTGAAGCGGACCGGCGACAGCTGCTCGATACCTGGAATGACAACGGTGCGCCCTACGACCGAAGCTGCGGTATCTGGTCGCTGTTTGCTGCCCAGGCGGCATGCCGCCCCGGGTCTGTTGCTGTCGAGGCCGATGGTGCGGCGCTGACCTACGCGCAACTGCTCGACCGTGCGGAAACGCTGGCCGTCGCGCTATACGCCGGCGGCGTGCGGCCCGGTCAGGCTGTGGCGATCTGTCTGGAACGCGGCATCGACATGCTGGCAAGCGTGCTCGCGGTGTTGCGCATCGGCGCACATTATGTGCCGCTGGATACGGCGCATCCGGCCGCGCGGCTGACTTTCATTCTTGAGGATTCTGGTGCCGGCATGCTGGTCGCCGCGCCTGCGCTGGCCGAGCGCCTGCCGGCTTTTCGCGGCACCGTGCTCGATCCCGATACAGCCAGGTCCGGGGCGGTCAGCAGCGGTCCCGCGCTCGCGCCGCTGTCCGGCGATGAGCTCGCTTACCTGATCTACACCTCCGGCTCGACTGGCCAGCCGAAGGGTGTGGCAGTTCCGCAGCAGGCGGTGCTGAATTTCCTGTGCAGCATGGCGCGCACGCCAGGCCTCGCGGCGGATGACCGGCTGCTGGCGGTGACCACGCTGGCCTTCGATATCGCCGTGCTGGAACTCCTGCTGCCGCTCACCGTCGGTGCAGCGACCGTGATTGCCATGCGCGATGAACTGGCCGATCCACAGCTGCTGATCCATCGTCTGGCCGGGTCGCGTATCTCCGTGATGCAGGCGACGCCGGCAATGTGGCGCAACCTGGTCGCTGCCGGCTGGGCTGGCCAGCCGGGTCTGCGCATGCTCTGCGGCGGTGAGTCGCTGGATGCGGATCTGGCCGCAGCGCTGCTCGCGCGCGGCGCTGAACTCTGGAACATGTATGGGCCGACCGAGACCACGGTCTGGTCCTGCTGCGCGCAGATCACGGCGGCTTCTTCAGCGCCGGTACCGGTGGGCCAGCCGATCGCCAACACGCGCTGTTATGTGCTGGACGGGCAGCGACAGCCGGTGCCGCGCGGTGTACGCGGCGAGCTGTGGATCGGTGGCGATGGCGTAGCTTGCGGTTATCACGCGCGGCCGGAACTCACGGCGGAGCGCTTCCTTGTCGATCCATTCGTCGGTGTCCCTGCGCGCATGTACCGGACCGGTGACCGTGCGCGCTGGCGCAGCGATGGCAGTCTGGAAATCCTCGGCCGCAGCGATTTCCAGCTCAAGCTGCGCGGCTTTCGCATCCAGCCGGAAGAAATCGAGGCGGCGTTACTCGCGCATCCGGCCGTCAGCGCGGCGGTCGTAGTGCTGCGCGAGTTTGCCGGCGATCCGCGCCTGGTCGCATTCATGGTGCCGGCTGGCGCTGAGGTCACAGCTGCAGTTGCAGCCGAGTTGCTCGTGAGCCATCTGCGCAGCCGTCTGCCCGAATACATGGTGCCGTCTGAATTCGTCTGGCTGCCCGAACTGCCGCTGAACCCGAACGGCAAACTCGACCGGGCTGAATTGCCAGCCGTGCTGCCGACTGGTACCAGGGCAGACCGTGCTGATGATGCGCAGCTCTCGCCACTTGAAGTGCTGCTGTGCGAACTGTTCGCCACCGTACTCGGCCGCGATCGTGTCGGTGCGAACGACGATTTCTTCGCGCTGGGTGGACACTCGCTGCTGGCCACACAGCTGATTGCACGGATCCGCGATGCCTTGCAGATCGAGCTGCCGCTGAAGACCCTGTTCATGACGCCGACCGCGGCAGGTATCGCAGCCGGCCTGCCGACCGCGCGCATCGCACCGCGGCCAGCGCGGCCTGCACCATCTGCAGTGCACAGGCTGGCGCCGCTCTCACCGGTACAACAGCGGCTGTGGTTTCTGGATCGCCTGCAACCCGGCAGTTCGGTCTACAACCTCGCGTGGACTTTCCGTTTGCGGGGTGTGCTGGATCCTGAGGCGCTGCAGATCGCCGTAGACGCGCTGGTCGCACATCATGCGGTGTTGCGCACACGCTTTGTGGAAACCGACGGCGAGCCCCGGCAGCTGATTGCCGAGACGCTCGCCGTGCCGGTGAATGTACTGAGCGCAGAGCCACCCGGCGGTGTGGCCGGTACCTGGGAGGCCCGACTGAAGACCTGTCTGCAGCTGGTGCGTTTCGATCTGGCGCACGGTCCTCTGCTGCAGGTCTTCGTGCTGCCGGTGGCGAAGGACGACCAGGTGCTGGCGATCGTCGTGCACCATATCGTCGCTGACGGCTGGTCGCTGGGCATATTAAGTCGCGAGCTGTCAGCGCTCTACAACGCGGTTCGGGCCGGCCAATCACCGAATCTGTCGGCATTGCCTCTGCAGTATGCGGACTATGCAATCCGCCAGCGTGCGGCACTGGACGGTGGCGAACTCGTGCGACAGCTGGGGTTCTGGCAGACGCAGCTGAAAGATGCGCCGCCGTATCTCGACCTGCTCACTGACCGGCCGCGTCCGGCGCTGAGTACACACCGCGGTGCGCGCTGTTTCCGCCTGCTTGAGCCGGGGCTGCAGTCGGCGCTCAAGTCTCTGGCGCAGGCTGAAGGCTGCACGCTGTTCATGGTCTTGCTGGCCGCTTTCGATGTGCTGCTCGCGCGCCATGCCGGCAGCGAGGACGTGGTGGTCGGAACGCCCGTAGCAGGCAGGCCACGTACCGAACTGGAAGGCCTGATCGGTTTCTTCGTCAACACGCTGGTGCTGCGCACGGATCTGCGCGGCAATCCGCGCTTCCGCGAAGTGCTGCAGCGGGTGAAGCACAGCACGCTGGATGCCTGGGCGCACGCTGATGTGCCCTTCGAACAGCTCGTCGAAGTGCTTAAACCACCGCGCAGCACCGGCCGCTCGCCGGTCTTCCAGGTGCTTTTCAACCTGCACAACGAACCGGCCGGTCGGCTGGAACTGTCTGGCCTTGAGGCCACGCCACTGGCCGTCGATCGCGGCACGGCGAAGTTCGAGCTGAGCGTCTCGCTCAGTGAAACCGCAGCGGGACTGGCCGTGAGCTTCGAGTACAGCACGGATCTTTTCCTTGCCGCGTCTATGCAGCGGATGCTGGACGACTTCGCCGCCCTGCTGGCTGCCATCGTTGCCAGTCCGGACGCGCCGCTGGCCAGCCTGTGTGTGGGCAATGCGCCTGAAGTCCGGCGCGACTTGCCCGAGATCGCGCTGCTGCGCCAGGCGGGTGAGGGCACGCTGGCGGCAGCCTTCGCTGCACAACTGGCACGGCGTGCCGATGCGACCGCTGTGTCGGCATCGGCCGTCGCCGGCAGCAGCGGAGTGGAGTGGAGCTACAGCGGACTCGATCAGCGGGCGCGGGCAGTGGCATCGGCACTCATGCAGCGGGGTGTCACACGCGGTATGCACGTCGGCCTGTGGTTCAACCAGGGAGCGGGGCAGGTCGCGGCGATGTTTGGTGTGCTGCAGGCCGGGGCGGCCTATGTGCCGCTCGATCCGCTCGCACCAGCGGCGCGGCTTGATGCCGTCGTTCGCGATAGCGGGCTGCGCATCGTGGTCAGCGAACGCACGGCACTCGACAGTTCGGCCAGTGCCTGGCTGAAAGAAAGTGCGCTGCAACTGATCGTGCTCGACGAGTTGCCTGCCTCTCCGCCCGTACCGCTCACCCTGCTGCCGGGCAGTCCGGATAATCCGGCCTATCTGCTCTACACCTCCGGCACCACCGGCACACCGAAACGTGTGGCGCAGACCCAGCGCAACGTCCTCCACTACGTGCGCAGCTGGGCGGCGAGCCTCAAGCTCACTCCGGCTGACCGGCTCAGCCTGGTATCCACCTACGGCTACGATGCAGCCGTGCAGGATATCTTTGGCGCACTGCTGAGCGGTGCAGCCGTATATCCGCTCGACATCCGTCGACTCGACCGCGAGACGCTGCTCGACCGCATCGCTGACTCAGGTCTCAGCGTCCTGCACGCCACGCCCACCGTGTATCGCTATCTGTTCGGCAGTCACGTCGCCTGCCGGCAAGACCTGTCGCGCGTGCGACTTGTCGTACTCGGCGGTGAGGCAGCACGTCGTGCCGACTTCGAGCTGTTCAGATCGCGCTTTCGCAAGGGCGCGCAGTTCGTCAACGGCTATGGCCTGACCGAAGCGACGGCAGTACTGCAGTGTTTTTCGACGCACGACACGCAGCCTTACGGCAATGTGCTGTCGCTGGGCTGGCCGCTCGGCGATCAGCGCGTGCTGCTGCTCGATGAGCAGGATCAGCCGGCCGGCATCAGCGGCGAAGTGGTGATAGAGAGTCGCTATGTGCCAACGGGGCGTCTGCATACCGGCGACCTGGCACGCTGGCTGCCGGACGGCAGCCTGGCCTGGGTCGGCCGGCGCGATGATCAGCTGAAGCTCGGCGGTATTCGTATCGAGCCCGGCGAAGTTGAGGCCGCGCTGCGCACGCATCCGGCTCTGGCTGCTGTCGCCGTGGTCCTGCATGCCGAGCCCGCCAGCGAGCCGATGCTGGTTGCCTACTGCAGTCTGCGTGGAGCGGCAACCATGCCGACACCAGGCGAACTGCGCGCTCATCTCAAAGCGCTGTTGCCGGATCCGTTGCTGCCGGCTCACTACGTCGCCATCGACAGCCTGCCGCAGCTGCCGAACGGCAAGCTGGATCGCCGCGCGCTGGCTGGCCGGCCGTTGCCGCGACCGGCAGCAACCGGCAGGACGGCGGTCGCTGATGGTGATATCGAAGCCACGCTGACCGAGCTCTGGCAGACGCTGCTGAAACGTGAAGATATCGGCCCGGAAGACGACTTCTTTGCGCTTGGCGGGCATTCGCTGCTGGCCACCCGCCTGATCGCGAGACTCCGCGACCGGCTCGGTATCGAGCTGCCGCTGATCAGTATTTTCGAGACGCCGACCATCCGCGGACTGGCAGTCGTCGTGGCGCAACTCACGGAGCGGTCAGGCGATGCGGCAGTACCGGCGGCGATCGGACGGCAGGCCCGGCGTCCGTTACCATAGCCGGGCCAATCAAAGGAGCCGGCGCAGTGTCCCAGCAGCCCATCACTACCGCATCGCCGCAGGACGAGCAGCAGGTCATCGACCAGATGACCGAGCGCTTCCGCGACATCATCACGCTGCTCGGCGAGGACGTGCAGCGCGAAGGCCTGGTAAAGACGCCCGAGCGGGCGGCGAAAGCGTTTCACTTCCTGACCCGCGGCTATCGCCAGGACATCAGCACACTGATCAACGATGCCGTGTTCACCAGCGATACCGATGAGCTGGTGATCATCCGCAACATCGAGATGTACTCGATGTGCGAGCACCACATGCTGCCCTTCATCGGTAAATGTCACGTGGCCTATCTGCCGAACGGCAAGGTTCTCGGCCTGTCGAAGATTGCGCGCATCGTGGACTACTACGCGCGCCGTCTGCAGATCCAGGAAGTGCTGACCAAGCAGGTCGCCGAATGCGTGCAGTCAGCGATTAACGGCAAGGGTGTCGGCGTCGTCATCGAGGCGCAGCACATGTGCATGATGATGCGCGGTGTCGAGAAGCAGAACTCGATCATGACGACCTCCTGCATGCTCGGCCATTTCCGCTCGCATCCGCAGACCCGCAACGAGTTCCTGCGTTTACTGGGTACCTGACAGGCCGGACTCCATTCCCGTCGGCCGGCAGGAGATGAGGCAATGAAGAAAATCCTGGTCCGGATCGTTCTGGCAGTCATCGTCGCGATCCTGCTTGCCTGGGTCTGGTTTGCCACCCGGCTGCCGAGGCAGCGGCCAGCCGCCGACATACAGGTGGCGATGACGCCGGGGAATATCGAGCGGGGACGTTACCTCGCCGTGAATGTCCTGCAGTGCGTGGACTGCCATTCAGAGCGCGACTGGAATTTCTATGGCGGTCCGCCGGTTGAGCCCATCGGTGCGGGACGCGCGTGCATGACCCGGGAAACCATTGCGGCGGGCGTTAACGCGGGCCAGGAAAGATTTCCGGGGCGGCTTTGTATCCGCAATATCACGCCTGATGAGGAGACGGGTCTCGGCAGCTGGACGGATGGTCAAATCATCCGCGCTGTGCGCGAAGGTGTGAACAAGGACGGCAAGGGCCTGTTCCCGATCATGCCGTACTTCATCTACAAGAACGTTGCGGATGACGATATCCAGGCGGTGGTGGCCTACCTGCGCTCGATGCAGCCGGTGCGCTCCGTACGGCCCGAGCGGCAGATCGATTTTCCGATGAACTTGCTGGTCCAGCTCTGGCCGGAGCCGTTCGACAGTCCCGCACACGCGCCGGACCGCTCTGATTCGGCGGCCTACGGCAAGTATCTGGCCACCGTGGCGCGTTGCGAGTTTTGCCATACGCCCAAGGATCCGCGGTCCATGAAGGGCTTTGAAGGGCGCGAATTTTCCGGCGGTATGCCGTTCTTCCTGAATGGCCGCACGATGTACACGATGAATCTCACGCCGCATGAAAGCGGGCTGGGCAACTGGACGCGCGACCAGTTCATCCAGCTCTTCAAGTCGCGTGTGGCCAGGGTTGCAGTTGAGCCGACCGCCAACACCCTCATGAACTGGAACGCTTTCGGTCAAATGACCGACGAGGATCTGGGTGCGCTGTACGACTTCTTCATGACCCTTCCGCCGGTGCCATATCAGCAGGAGTCGACCTGATTGGCGACTGGCGATCCACGTCATGAATGACCAGCGACTGCGCGGCATCGCTTCGATGCTGCTTGCCGTGGCCTTCTTTGCCGGCATGGATGCGGTACTCAAGCTGTTTGCGGCGAGCTATCCGTCGCTGGAAGTGGCTGCACTGCGCGGCGCCGCTTCGCTGCCATACCTGTTGATGCTGTTCGCATACACCGGCAGCTGGCGCCAGTTGCGTCCGGTGCGCTGGGGCCTGCATCTTGGCCGTGGTGTGCTCGCGCTCGTCATGCTCAGCGGCTTCATCTATGCCGTGGGCCGGTTGTCGCTGGCTGATGCCTACGCGATCTTTTTTGTCGCGCCGCTGTTTGTCACCGGGCTGTCGGTGCCGATGCTCGGCGAGCATGTCGGCCGGCGGCGCTGGCTGGCGATCCTTGCCGGCCTGATCGGTGTGCTGTGGATGCTGCAGCCGGGCGCAAGTCGCCTCAGCCTGCTTGGTGCGGTGGGTGCGCTTGTCGCAGCGGTGGCCTATGCGGGCAGTGCGATCACGGCGCGCATGCTTACGCGCACCGACTCGACGGCCTCGATGGTGTTCTGGTTCCTGATGCTGCTCACGGTGTTCGCCGGTCTGCTGGCCCTGCCGGACTGGGTGCCGCTGAAGCGCGAGCACTGGCTGTGGCTGGCGTTGCTCGGCCTGCTCGGTGCCTTCGGCCAGCACTTCATCACCGAGGCCTTTCGCTGTGCACCCGCTTCGGTGGTCGCGCCTTTTGAATACACTGCGATGCTGTGGGCCGTGGGACTCGACTGGGTATTCTGGGCGGCGCTGCCTTCAGCGCGAGTCTGGAGCGGCGGGGCCCTGGTGATTGCCAGCGGCCTCTACCTGATCTGGCGCGAACGCGCGCTGCATATCGAACTCGCCGCGGCCATCGAAGCGCCAGGCAGCCCGCGCTGAGGGTGGGAGTGGAAGAGAGTGGGTGGGGGAGAACCCGTCGAGGTAGCTCATGGATTGTTCCGGCTAGAGCGCATTTCCTGATCTGTTACGCTCGATCACGCCGACGGCCAGGTACCACTTGTCGTTCCGGCTAGAGCGCATTTCCTGATCTGTTACGCTCGAATGACGCCGCGTACTTC
>CAYJPG010000079.1:0-3669 GCA_964371995.1 uncultured Chromatiaceae bacterium
GCTTGGTGTCGATGCGAGCGAGGTCCGCACTGAGCTTTTGCTGGTTCTTTTCCAGTCGCGAACGTTCTGCTGCCACGTCGATCAGGCCGGCCATCGGCACCAGGATTTTCAGATTGCCGAGCAGGGCCGTCGCACAGGCCGGTGGCGTTTCTCCGCCCGGCAGCAGACGGATTTCCGTGAGTCGCGCCAGATCGCGCAGATAACGTGCGTGCACATCGAGCAGTTGCTGATCGGCGGACGTCGCATCCTGCAGCAGCACGGTCAGCCGCTTGCCCGGCGGAATATCCATCTCGCCGCGAATCTGCCGGACACCGAGTACAAAGCCCTGGATCCACTGGAGTTCCGTTTCTGCTGCTTCATCGACCGGAAACAGCGACGGGTCAGGCCAGCTCTGCAGCATGATCGTGTCGCCGCAGGCACCCGCCAGCGGCGCTACACGTTGCCAGATTTCCTCGCTGATGAAAGGCATCAGCGGGTGTATGGCGCGGAGCATGCTTTCCAGTACGGTGATTAGCGTACGCCGGGTCTGCGCCTGTTCGGCAGCTGAGGCGCCGCCGTCGAGCAGCAGCGGTTTGACGAGTTCCAGGTACCAGTCGCAGTACTCGTTCCAGATGAACTCATAGAGCGCACGTGCGGCCAGGTCGAAGCGATAGTCGGCAAAATGGGCGGCAACAGCTTCCACGGTCCGGCTGAAGCGCGACAGTATCCAGCGATCCGGCAGGCTCAGTGTGTGCATGCCTGCGCTGCCCCGCGCGATTTCCCGGTCGCTGACATTCATCAGCACGAAGCGCGCAGCATTCCATATCTTGTTGCAGAAGTTGCGGTAGCCCTCGATCCGGTTCATGTCGAAGCGGATATCGCGGCCGGTGCTGGCCAGTGCGGCAAAGGTAAAGCGCAGCGCGTCGGTACCGAAATCTGCGATGCCGTTCGGAAACTGCTTGCGCGTGGCTTTCTCGATCTGCGGCTTCAGTTGCGGCTGCATGAGGCCGGTGGTCCGTTTGGCGACCAGGCTCGGCAGGTCGATGCCGTCGATCAGATCCAGCGGATCGATGATGTTGCCCTTTGACTTCGACATCTTGTCGCCGTTTTCATCGCGGATGAGCCCGGTGATGTACACCTCGTGGAAGGGTACGTCGCCGGCAAACTTCAGGCCGAACATGATCATGCGCGCGACCCAGAAGAAGATGATGTCGAAGCCGGTGACCAGCACGCTGCCGGGATAGAAGGTCTTCAGTGCAGTGGTCTGTTCCGGCCAGCCCAGTGTCGAGAAGGGCCAGAGTGCCGAGGAAAACCAGGTGTCGAGTACATCCTCGTCCTGGCGCAGCGTGACGCCGGCCGGGATCCGGTGTTTCTCGCGTACCGCTGTTTCGCTGTGGCCGACATAGACCTGGCCCTGCTCGTCATACCAGGCGGGTATGCGGTGGCCCCACCACAGCTGCCGGCTGATGCACCAGTCCTGGATGTTATGCATCCACTGGTAATAGGTCTTGGTCCAGTTCTCCGGCACAAAGCGGATCCGGCCCTGTTCGACGGCAGCGATGGCCGGTTCGGCGAGCGGTGCGATCTTCACGTACCACTGATCGGTGAGCCAGGGTTCGAGTACAGCATTGCTGCGGTCGCCGCGCGGGATCTGCAGGCTGTGTGCGTCGATACGCTCGACCAGTTCCTGCGCCTCCAGCAGTTCCACGACTCGCTTGCGGGCGGCGAAACGATCCATGCCACGCAGTTCGGCGGGAATCTCGGCGAAGGCCTGCGCCGGGTCATAGCCGGAGCCATGCGCATCGGCACGGCTCAGTATCTTCGCATCGCGATCGAAGATGTTGATCAGCGGCAGGGCATGCCGCTTGCCGACTTCGTAATCGTTGAAGTCATGTCCGGGGGTGATCTTGACGCAGCCGGAACCGAATTCGGGATCCACGTAGTCATCGGCGATGACCGGAATCAGGCGGTTTGTCAGCGGCAGACGGATCTGCTTGCCGACCAGATCGCGGTAGCGCGCGTCGGATGGATTGACCGCCACCGCAGTGTCGCCCAGCATGGTCTCGGGACGCGTGGTGGCGACCACGACATGTCCGGAGCCATCGGCAAGCGGATAACGGAAGTGCCACAGTGAGCCTTGCCCCGCTTCAGACTGGACTTCCAGGTCTGAAAGCGCGGTGTGCAGTACGGGATCCCAGTTGACGAGACGCTTGCCGCGATAGATCAGCCCCTCGGCATGCAGCCTGACGAAAACTTCCGTGACCGCCTGCGACAGTCCCTCGTCCATCGTGAAGCGGTCGCGGGACCAGTCCACCGAATTCCCGAGGCGGCGCATCTGCCGCGAAATCGTGCCGCCGGACTCCTGCTTCCACTGCCAGACCCGGGACAGGAATGCCTCGCGGCCGAGATCCTGGCGAGTCTTGCCTTCGGCATTGAGCTGACGCTCGACGACCATCTGCGTCGCGATGCCGGCATGATCGGTGCCCGGTTGCCAGAGCACGTTGTCGCCACGCATGCGGTGAAATCGGGTCAGCGCATCCTGCAAGGTGTGCTGGAAGGCATGGCCCATGTGCAGGGTGCCCGTCACATTGGGCGGCGGGATCATGATGCAGTAGGGGGTGCCGCGGCCCGAGGGCGCGAAATAGCCGGCTGTCTCCCACTGCGTGTACCACTTTTGTTCGATGGCCGCCGGCTGGTAGGCCTTGTCCATGGGCGATTCGGAATCCACGCAGCTACTCCGGGGTTTCGTTGTCGAAATGCTCGCGGAGTACCTGGTCGATCAGTTCCGGGAGTTCGTTGCGCAGCCGGCTGACGACTTCGTCGAACAGCACTGCTTCCATTTCCTTGAATGCACCGTGCAACAGCTTTTCGACGAGCATGAAACTGCCGGTTGCGATCCTTACCTGCAGTTCGGCGAGTTCACTCTCGCTGAGCGCAGGACGCGTCAGTTCATCGGAGGCGCTGCGTCTTGGTCTGGCGACGATATCCGTCAGTACGGGGATCCTGGTTCTGTCCATGATGATCAGCCGATCTGGTGGGTTTCAGGTTCGAGGCTGTGCTGCCGGTAGAAGCGGTGCCGGTTACGACCGGCTTCACGGCATTCTGCATTGCCGTCGATGATCTCGGCGATGCGCGCAGAGCGCTGGTAAAAAGCGGGAACCTCGGCGGCAAGGTTGATCAGCAGATCCACATCTGCCGGTTCGTCAGTGCCACTGCCAATCGTGACCGGTGCGGCCGGCGGCCGTGCCGGATCGAATCGCTCATGCGGCACAAAGCTGCCCTGGCGAAAGGTCCACAACATTCTGTCCATAGCCTCCGCCTCGGCCCGGTCTGAAGTGTGCAGATGAATCCGCTGGCTGAGCTTGTAGGCTTTCTCCGTCAGTCTGCAGGCGTAGTTGAGTCGCGCGACCGGCCCCTGCGCGGCCAGCACATAGAACGATACCCTCACGCCGGCTTCAGTCACGATGCGTGTTGCTCCGCTCAAGCACTTTGCAGCAGATATTCCATGAGCAGTGGAACAGGACGGCCGGTGCCGCCCTTGTTACTGCCCTGGACCCAGGCCGTTCCGGCGATGTCCAGATGCGCCCAGGTGGTCTTGCCGACGAATCGGGCCAGAAAGGCAGCTGCGGTGATAGTGCCGGCATCGCGTCCGCCGATGTTCGCTACGTCGGCAAACGGGCTCTTCAGGAG
>CAYJPG010000079.1:3679-13766 GCA_964371995.1 uncultured Chromatiaceae bacterium
ATCGTCGAGCGGGAGACGCCAGGCGCGGTCACCGGCATTCTGCCCGGCACCGAGCAGCGCGTCGGCCAGCTCATCAGAATTCGACAACAGTCCCGAACGCACCCGTCCCAGTGCGATCAGGCAGGCACCGGTCAGGGTGGCGATATCGATCAGCACCGCCGGTTTGAAACGCTGGGCGTAGGTCAGTGCGTCGCAGAGGATCAGCCTGCCTTCGGCATCGGTATTGAGGATCTCGACCGTCTGGCCGGACATCGTACGCACGATGTCGCCCGGCCGCGTCGCCGTGCCGCTCGGCATGTTTTCGCAGGCCGGAACGATGCCGACGAGATTGAGCGGCAGATCCAGTTCGGCTGCGGCCTGCATGACACCCAGCACGCTTGCCCCACCGCACATGTCGTACTTCATCTCATCCATCGCGGCACCCGGCTTGATCGAGATGCCACCGGAATCAAAGGTTATGCCTTTGCCGACCAGTACCACCGGTTTGGTCTTTGCGGTGGTGCCCCGGTATTGCAGCACGATAAAGCGGGGCGGCAGTTCAGATCCCTGGGTTACAGCCAGCAGCGCACCCATGCGGAGCTTGCGCAGATCAGCCGCGCGCAGGGCGGTGAGGCGCAACTTCTTGCTCGTCGTCGCGATGGCCTGTGCGCGCTTCACGAGGTAGTCCGGTGTGCAGATATTGGGTGGCAGGTTGCCAAGATCGCGGGCGAGGGCGACGCCGCCGGCAATCGCCGTTGCATGCTTCAGGGCGAGGCGGGTTTTGCTCTTGTCGCCCGTCTCGCAGGCCAGTCCGATCGATTTCAGCCGGCTGGCCTGGGGTGGGGGCGCCGACTTCATCGTCGTGAAGCGGTAACTCGTCTCGTGCCAGAGCTCCACCGCAATGCGGGCCTTTCGGTAGGCGTCAGCATCACTGACCATTTCAAGGCCGAGGTAGCTGATGGCATCCGCGTATCCACCCTTGCCCAGCGCTGAAAACGCAGCGCGTGCGGCCTTGCGAAAGCTGCGCTGGTCGAGCTTGCCAGTTGTGCCGAGTCCGACCAGGAGGATGCGCTTGCAGGGCAGCTTCCCGGTGTGAGTCAGGAGCAGCGTCTCGCCCGCCTGGCCGCGTATGTCACGATTGTTGACTACGCCGGTAATCATGCCGCCACTGGCCTTGTCGAGCGCCTTTGCCGTGTCTGAGAGAACGCTGTCAGTATAAATGGCTACGATGGCGCAGGCGGTGCGTTGCCGGGTGGCGCCAGGTGTATTGACTGTGAATTTCATGCTGCCCTCTGTGTACCGGCGGATGCCGGCGGTGCTCCGGGGTGTCATCGCTGCCAGCTGCGGGCTGACTGACGACAACAGGTGTGCTTGACTCCCGGCAGCTGCTACCACAAGGTAGTTTCATCGCAGGGTATTGCACCGTCCGGATTGCGCCGTAGTGTACTTGAATCGATATGAGCGTGGCTAAAACACCCCGGGCCAGGCCCAGCCTGTTGAATCGTTATCTGCTGCGTGAGGTCGTACTGACATGGCTCGCGGTGACCGTGGTACTGCTGCTGATCCTCGTCACCAATCAGTTTGCCGCGGTACTCGGTGAGGCGGCCGCGAGCGAGATACCGCGGGATGCGATCGTCCGGGTCATGGGGCTGACGATCGTCCAGTACCTCACTATCCTTGTGCCGCTGAGTTTCTTTCTGGCCATCATGCTGTCGCTTGCGCGGCTGTACCACGACAGCGAGATGTCCGCGATGATGGCCTGTGGTATCGGCCCCGTGCAGCTTTACCGGCCACTGCTGATGCTCGGCTTGCTGCTGGCGGGCTGTGTCGCGTGGTTATCCCTGGTGGCATCGCCGGCCGCGGTGCGTGAGGTGCAGGCGCTGGCCGAAATGGCCAGGCGAGATACCGGCCTGGGACTCCTGGAACCGGGACGCTTCATCAGCTTCGGCGACAGCGGTGCCGTGATGTATGCGGAGTCGCTGACCGGCGATCAGCATCTGCACCAGGTCTTTGTACAGCGCCGGGTTGGCGACAAGGTGGAAGTCATTCTGGCCGATGAGGCCTGGCAGGTCGTGGCCGATGACGGCAATTATCGTGAAGTGATCTTTGCGCGCGGACGCCGTTATGAAGGCCGGCCCGGCGAGGCCAGATTCCGGATTGTGGAATTTGCCGAGCACGGTATCCCGTTTGTCATTCCCGCGGCACGACGCTCCGTGCTCAAAGCTAATGAGCGGACGACTTCAGCATTGCTGGATTCCAGCGATCCGGTCGACCGGGCGGAGTTGCACTGGCGGCTTGCGCCGGCGCTGACCCTGCTGGTGCTCACCGTGATTGCAGTGCCGCTTGCAAAAACTGAACCGCGCCGGGGTCGTTTCAGTGGCCTGGCTGCAGCCATTCTGGTTTACGTCATCTATGCCAATCTGCTTGCGGCCGGGCAAGCCTGGCTGGAACGGGACCAGTTGCCTGACTTCAGCGGCCTGTGGTGGGTGCATGGCCTGTTCCTCGTTGTTGCGGTGCTGATGCTGCTCGCGCAGGGCGGCAAGTTCCGCAAGTTGCAGCGTCGCTGGCTGCCGGCCGGAGGGCAGGCGTGAACATCGTCGGCCGGTACCTGTTTATGACCATTCTCGGCACGACTGCCATGGTGCTCGCGGTTCTGGGAAGCCTGGGCAGCTTTATCGAGATGGTCGGTCAGCTCGACGATATCGGCGTCGGCGGCTACGGCCTGGTGAGTGCTATCGCCTGGGTACTCATGAAGCTGCCGACCGTGCTTGTTCAGCTGCTGCCGATCGCTGTGCTGCTGGGTGCGCTGCTCGGCCTGGGCATGCTGGCCAGCCGCTCCGAGCTGATCGTGCTCCGTGCTGCCGGAATGTCGCCCGGGGGGATTGCCAAGGCTGTGCTGGTCACGGGACTGGTATTTGCCGTGATCGGCGGGTTGCTCGGTGAGTTCGTTGCCCCACCGCTTGAGCGCTACGCCCGCCAGTATCGCGCCATGGTCAAGTTCGGCCAGACTGGCGCCGGGACTGGTGAGAGTACCTGGATCCGGGACGGCAACATGCTCCTCAACGTACAGCCGCCCACAGACGAGCAGCCGGCAGGCGGTATTTATGTATTCCGGCTTGCCTCTGCCGGCGCACTGGCCGCCGTCGGCCGTGCCGAAGTACTGCGACAGGCACCGGGTGGGCAATGGCTGCTCGATAATTATGTGGAGAGCGTCTTTACGCCCACTTCGGTCGAGACCACGAGCGCAGGCCAGTCGCTGGCCATCAGTGGCCTGAACCCCGACCTTCTGGGCCTGACGGTAGTGCGTACCACCTCGATGACCGGCAAGGCCCTGTGGCGTTATATCCGGTACCTGAAGCGCAATGGTCTGGCGACGCGCGACTACGAGGTCGCTTTCTGGAGCCGGTTTGCGTCGATGGTCGCGGTACCCTTCATGGCCGTACTCGCCGTGCCCTTTGTGCTCGGCTCTTTGCGCGGTACCGGTACCGGTGCGCGCATGGTGGTCGGCATCGGCATCGGGCTTGCCTGGTTCCTGATCAGTCGAACCCTGGCGGATGGCGGTGCGGTCTGGGAGCTGAATCCGGTACTGATCGCATGGCTGCCGACTTTGCTGCTCGGCGTGGTGACCGTGTGGATGCTCAGGCGCACGCGGTAAAGCGGTAAAGAGGGGCTGATTCAATCAGGTTTGGCCGGCAGCACGATCACCCGCGTTCCGGCCAGACGGTCGTGCCAGGTCAGCCCATCGCGATCGATCCACAGCCACATCAGGCCCACCCCGCAGGAAGCAATCGTCAGCAGGCCGCTCGCAAAGCGCAGCAGGCCGGTGCGCAGGTCGATGGCTGCACCCGAATTCTTTTCCAGCCGGATCCGCCACGCCCGCATGCCCAGCGTCTGCCCGCCGCGCAGCCATGAACTGATGTAAAAAGCGGCGCCGATGACGAACAGCAGCACTTGAAAGGGCAGGGCGCCGGGGCTGATGGCCTCGCCACCACGGAGCACGATGACGATCAGGGTGACGAGCATCCACACCGCAGCCAGCAGCAGCAGGTCATAGAAGCCTGCGGCGAAACGGCGCCACACGCCGGCTGTCCGGGGTTGGCTGCCATGACCTGGTCTGGGGATTGCCTCTGACACCGCGTGGAAGTACCGGCCCTGAGAGTTGGCGCTCCCTACGAGAATCGAACTCGTGTTTCAGCCTTGAGAGGGCCGCCGGGAGCGTTCGGGCGGTTTCTCGTTGTTTCATCAAGTGTATATTAATCAGTTACTTATGATGCTATCTCGTTCTTCCTGTTCCCTGGCGTTTCTGCTAGTCTTTTCCGTACCGTTCCGTACGGGGCAAGAATCCGGGGAAATTATCGCATGGGCATCGACACCAAAACCGGCCGGGACCGGCTCCCAGTTCGCCGGGAACCGCACTGGCTGAAGCTCACATCGGGCCGCTATCTCGGCTTCCGCAAAACGGATGGCTCCGGGTTCTGGATCGCCCGGTTTCGGGACAGGTCTGGAAAGCAGCGATATTCCTCGCTCGGCGAACTCGGCCAGATGGATTTTGATGCGGCAGCCAAGGCCGCCGGCGAATGGCTTTCGACTCTCGATGCACCGCGGTCCGCAACGGCAAAGACAGGCACGGTAAAGGCGGCCTGTGCGGCCTACGTTACCGACCTGGAAACGCTCGGCCGACCTGCTGCTGCCTTGGATGCGAAAAACAAGTTTGCGCTGGTGGTTGATGATGACCGCATCGGGCAAATCAAGCTCGACAGACTTACCCGCGATGACGTGATCGAGTGGCGCGATGCCCTGGTCACTGCGGGGCGAACCAAGGGCACTGCAAACCGCATTCTCAGATCCTTCAAGGCGTCGCTCACGAAGGCCGCGAAGATGGGCTATTCGGCTGATCCGTTCGCCTGGCAGTCGGTAGATCAATATGCAGGTGCCGAGCAAAACCGGGAACTGTTCTTGACTAAGAAACAGCGCAATGCTCTGGTTTCCCATGCCCCGCCAGAATTGGCCGCTTTCCTCACCGGGTTGATATACACCGGCGCTCGACCTGGCGAACTGTCACGCGCCACCGTGGCCGACTTCGACCGGAAGCAAGGCAACGTCACGTTACGGACCGGGAAGGGAAGGGACGCAAAGGTTAAGGCGCGGCATGTCCCGCTGACTCCGGCTGCGTTGAAGCTGTTTCGAGCCGCCGCGAAATCCAAGCTGCCCGCCGCGCCGCTGTTTACTGACTCGCAGGGTGCGGCATGGCATCGCGTGGCCCTGTCGCGAGGTATACGGGTAGCAGCGAAGGCCGCGAAGCTCCCGCCCAACGTGGTGGCCTACAGCATCCGCCATGCCGTAATCAGCGAGTGGCTGTCTGCCGGGATTGATGCCTTCACGGTCGGACAACTCTGCGGCACATCTGTGGCGATGATCGAACGCTACTACGGGAAATTCATCAAGGCTCCGGCACTGGCGAAGCTCACCGCCGTGGAGCTGGTGTAGTTATGGCTGCACGACGAGACGCCGCACAAACCCACTCGCAGATGCTGCGTGTGATCGGGCAACTTATGGCGGCGAGCCCGGCGACATTTACAGCAGCATTCAGCGACGCTGCCGCCAAGGTGCTACGCGAGGCTGGACTGCCAGCGACAGAGAAGGCGCTGGCGAAGGTTGAGCATGGGCGGACTGCAGGTGCGGAGTGGAGCCGTACGGTGGAAAGCCGGATCGAAAATGACCAGACACTGCCGCTGCAGGTTCGCCTGGCGCCGGATGTCATTTATCGAGCGGCGCAGGTGCGGAAATACATAGCCGAGAACCACGCAACAAATGCGGTGTTCAATGCCGGACTTCTGTTTGCACGCATTGCTCAGATCACGGAGGTCGATGCCGCGCCGTATGTCCGAGCCGGAAAGCGGGCGCTTGCAGGGCAGCGCAAGGGTGCAGCGAAGGGCAAGGACCAGGCCGATGAAAAGGCACGATTGATTGCTCCGATTTGGGCTGAGGTTGTGGCCGCGAATCCACGCGCAAGGCACCCCGAGCTGTGCGAGCGAGTCGGCAAGCTGGCGCGGGAGCGCCACCCGGAGATGTTCCCGAAGCCCCCCAGCGAGCGGACCATCACCAACCTGCGAAAGCGCATTGCCGCTGCAAAATAAATCTGCGGCAAAGGCTTAGAGGTTGCCGTGACACTGATTCGGAGCCGCATGAAACTCCCTGCACCAACAAGCGCAGGAGTATTCAGCGATGACTACCACCACCACAGAAGCAAAAATTGCCTGGTCGCTGGCCGACATGAGCGCAGCCGGCCTTGGCAATCGCAGCACCATTTGGCGCCTGCAACGTACTGACCCGACTTTCCCCCGGCCGGTTGCCATTCGCGGCATCAAGCGATGGCTCCCCGATGAAGTCCGAGCTTGGGTGAAGCAGCAGCCGCGTGCCGGCATTGCGAAGTCTGCTGCCGGCTCTGACTCCGCAGACGCGGCATAGGCTCGATCGTGCCAGCGGCCGAACACCTGCACCGACCTGATGCTGCGGACTCCCTGAGCCTGGCCCGCGAGGCCCGCGGCGTTGCTGCCCTGGGTTTGACCGAGCGCGATATAGCCGCGGCTCTGGATCTGCACCCTGACCAGGTGCGGCGCTGGATAGCAAAGCTGCCGGTGTCGGTTGCATGAGCGGCATCCGATCCACCAACAAAAAGCCGCTGCCACCCTACGCCCGGCAATGGCTGGATGCCGGTGCCCGATATGGGCCGCTGGTGATCTGCGGCCGCGGCGCATGGGCTTTTGCCGAACACCGGCGGCGGTGCGGGTTCGCGATGGTCGCCCCGCCTGACCGTGATCCGATGGAGTTTGATTGGACCGCGCTCAACGGCCGCAAGGTTGTTTTGATCGAGATCGGATCATTCGACACTGACAACGTAGAACGCACTGCGCTGGCGCTTCTCATTGCCGGTGTACCGCACGTCCGAACCATTCGGCGCGTACACCCGGATCAACCAGTGCCGACCTGCGGCAGCTACGCGAGGGACGAATATGCCGAGCCCTGAAAAGCCGGTATCGGCATCCACGCTCGCCGGCAAACTCAAGGTCGCCGTACCGGCTGCCAGTACGCTTAGGCCGCTGACTCTGCGCAGTGCGATCGAGTGTGCCGAGACCCTGCCGAAAGGCGACTGGCTGCTGCGCCCTTACCTGGAGCGTAATGCGATCGCGATCTGCTACGGCGACTTTGGAACCTACAAGTCCTTTCTCGCATTGGACTGGGCATTGCGCGTCGCGATCGGGATACCGGCCATCGGTAGCGGTTACTTCCGAGAGCCGGCCCCAGTCGTGTTTATCTCTGCGGAAGGTCGCGGCCTCGCCAAGCGGCTGCGCGCCTGGTGCTTGCACACCTACCCGGATCGGGACTGGCAGGACGTGTTGCGCGATGTTCCGCTGCAGATCATTGAGCATGCCGTCAATCTGTCCGATGCGGCGAATGCGCACCAACTTGTCGCAGCCGCTGAAGGCTTGGGTATCACACCCGCTCTGGTCGTGATCGACACTCTCAGCCGGAACAGCAATGGCGACGTGGAAAGCTCAACAGGCGATGCCAGCGCATACCTGGCGAATCTCGACCAGCACCTGCGCGCCAAGTTCCGCTGCGCAATTCTTCTGGTGCACCACGTCGGCCACGTCGAGAAGGGGCGGATTCGTGGCCCCATCGTCCTGGCCGCGAACACAGACACGCTGATTCGGGTTGAGCGTGTTTCGCCCGGTGAAGCCGCCGTCAATGTCAGCGTGGAGAGGCTGAAGGATGCCGACCTGCCGCCCGCAGCCAGTCTGCGCGCCATCGTCGTGGACCTGGGCGAGGTTGACGAGGACGGCCAGCCGGTAACGTCGCTGGCGCTGGCGGATAACGGCGTCGCTGTCCCGGCAAAACATGAGCCCAGCGGAAAGAATCAGGCGGCTTTGCTGGCTGGCGTTCGCGAATGGGCACGCAACCAGGACGGATCGACACACATCACCAGCCTGGACCTGCAGGCGGTTGCCGCTGCGCAGGGTTTGAAGGATCGCCGGCGCCGCGGCGAGGCTATCGAGGGACTGACCAAGGCCGGTTTTCTGGTCGCTGCTGTCGGAGGATTCCGAATTGAACCGTAGCGTCCGAAATGTCCGAAACCGTCCGAAACGTCCGAGTTCGGACGGGTGCAGGGTGTCCGAAATGTCCGAGAGTCCTATAGGACTCGGACATTCGGACGCCACCCCGGACACCTGGGCCGGACACTCGGGAACCGGATACGCGAGGGAGGGTAAGGAAACCCTACCTACAACCGCAAAACTGCCTGGCCTGGTGGCTGACGTGAACCCGATCTTGCCAGCCCTACACGTCCGCGGCCGAACCGTAAGCCAGTTGGTTGCCTGGTGCCCGCACTGCCGGTCTGGTCATTGGCACGGCGGCGGTGAATTCTTCGGCGATGGCGACGGACACCGGCAGGCCCATTGCAGCAACCGCAGTTCACCGTTCCTTGAAACCGGCTATGACCTGCGCGAAGTCACAACGACCAGCCCGGACGTGGGCGAGCTGCTGGCTTACCTGAAGCGGGAGCGCATCGCCCCGGCTGATCGCCACCCATCACCAGGCATCGCCGCTGGCGATCCCCTGGACGGCCCGGACTGGTGGCGGTCGTGAGCCGGCACCACATCGGCGGAACCCTCGACCGTGCCGCCCTGGCGGTCCTGCATCGCCCGACCGATCCAGAAACCATGGCCCGCGCAGCCTGCGCACTGGCTGCGCGTGGTTTCAAACCCCGCGACATTGCCGACGTCCTCGGGCTGTCCAAGGCCGCGGTTACCCAACTGCTCAAAGGAGATATTTCATGACCGCTCGCACAAATCCGCGCCAGGCCGTTCGCCGGCTGGTGGCCGATGCGCTGCTGGTGACTGTCAATGCAGCGGTGAGACATGGGGCAACACCCGATGACGCCAGCGTGGCGTTGTTGGCAACCGCGGTGAACTTCTCGCTGGATGTGGTGGAGCCTCAGCAACTCGTGAGCGAGCTCCGCAGGCTTGCGGATGAAGTGGAACAACTGCCGGTAACTATCGATAAGCGCACTGAAAGGCCGAATTAAATGCGCCAAACCATAGGCGGACGCATCGACTTGCACGCACTGGCTGTGCTGGCACAGGCCGCAGGACTCGATATGAGCAAGGCAAAAGCAACCCGACATAAGGCCAAGGACAAGGCGCGAGAGCCATCGCCAGCGTCAACAGGGGGGCGGGGGCCGTTGGATCCCCGGGGGATTATCACGGGACCAACGGCGGTAGGCTTTCTTACCTGCACGAACCCGAAGATCCTGAGCATCAAGGATCTCACACCATGAAAGCTCTTGAACAAGCCGCCTTGTCGAGCGCAGCACCGACGCCAGATCGAGAAGCCCCGCGTCATATACCGCGGAATATCCGCATGCTCGGCCCTCGATCAGCCCGCGGAGAACCAAAAAATCCGCGACGCTCGAAGGCACCAAAACCGCCGGCCGGACTCGAGCCCGCCGCCGCTGCTCATTGGAAACAACTTGCTCCTGCAGTGGCTGCGCACTGGCTGCCATCTTTCAGCACCGGCCTGGCCGTGCTCTGCAAGTTGCTCGCTGCGGCTGATTCCGGCGAACCGCTGACCGCGGCTTATCTCTCACAACTGCGCCTGCTGCTCATTGAGTTCGGACTGACCCCGCGCAGCCACCTGGCACGGATGCGCGAGCGGTCCGAAACATGAGCGTGCCGCTCCAAGGCGCATTGAACGAGCACCACACGGAATCGCCGCGAGCGGCTATATTTAGCCCACGATCACGGGGCGCCCACGGGATGTGGGAATTCAAGGTGCCGGGATCGACTGACAGGCTGACGGCCTCAAGCCGGCGGCCTCGAGGGCAGATGGATGCTTCCGCGGGATGCGGGCTGGTGTCGGCTGTGGAAAGTAGTCGTAGTTCTTTTCACCTACATCAGGAGGTTGCCATGCGCGACCAAAATAATGCTCCCGTTGTTCAAGCCATTGAATCACTCGGTCAGGATTGGGCCCGGTTCAAGGCTGCCCAGGTTTCCGAGAAAAAAAGCCTCGATGAACGCCTCGATAATCTGGAAGCCAGCCTGCAGGGCCA
>CAYJPG010000080.1:0-13622 GCA_964371995.1 uncultured Chromatiaceae bacterium
GCGGCGGCGGCGCGAGATGCAGTGGGCGGCGCGGATCAACAATGCGCTGGAGGAAGATCGCTTCGAGCTGTATCGCATGACGATACAGCCGCTGCAGGCTGAAGAGACCGGTTCCCATTACGAGATCCTGTTGCGCATGCGCGATGAGGCTGGTGCGCTGGTTTCGCCAGACCTGTTTATTTCTGCCGCCGAGCGTTACGGGCTGATTTCGAATATCGACCGGTGGGTCGTCGAGCACGCCTTTCTGTGGCTGGTTTCAGAGGCTGATGAGCGCGAGCGGCTGGCACTGTGCTCGATCAATCTCTCGGGATCGAGTCTGGCCGACAACGAATTCCTGCCCTTTGTGATCCGCCAGTTCCAGCGCAGCGGGCTGGATGCCAGCAAGATCTGTTTCGAGATCACCGAGACGGCCGCCATCGCCAGCTTTGCGCAGGCGAGTCGCTTCATCAATGCGCTCAAGGAGCTGGGTTGCAAGTTTGCGCTGGATGATTTCGGCACCGGGTTGTCATCCTTCGGTTATCTGAAGCATTTTCCGGTGGACTACCTGAAGATCGACGGCAGCTTCGTCAAGGAGATGCTGCATGACCCGATCGACCGGGAAATGGTGCGCTCGATCAATGAGATCGGCCATCTCACCGGCAAGAAAGTGATCGCCGAGTGGGCCGAGAACCAGGAAATAATCACCATGCTGCGGGGCATGGGTGTTGACTACGCCCAGGGTTACGGAATCTCCGAGCCCAAGCGCGTGCTGATGTCGTCGGCCGTCAACGGCTGACCGGCATCGCGGGCGCGCTGCAACAGGGTGCGCAGCAGGCGGCGCAGGCTCGTGCGCAGTTGTTCGGATTCGCCCAAAGCCGGCAGTGTGTCGGCTATTGCCTCCAGCGTAGAGACGAAATCCCGCCGGGGTTCGTTGCGCAGCCGGCCGTACATCGAAGGCTCGCGGGGCTTGAGCACGATCCGCGGCAGTTTCAGCAGCCAGGCATTCCGCCACCACAGGGTCTTCGCCTGGCTCCAGGTACCATCAAGCACGATGATCCCGTCGAGCCCGTGGCGTTTGAGATCGCGCATACGGCCCTTGCGGTCGATCACGACGACCGGCTGCTTGCGAGCCTCCTCGGGTACCGTGACACCGAGCTTTACACCGGCCAGTACGGCCCAGCGTTCGCGATTGGCATCGGTGAGACTTGTCGCGTGATCGAGCGATGCCCATGACAGGCCAACGTGTATCTCCGCCTTCGGCAGCGTCAGTGTGACCAGCCTTGCCGTGCCGAGCACGGCGTCGTTCTCCTGCGGATGCTGCAGGATCACGATGCGCAGTCGTGTGTCGGCTGGTTCCACGCGATCACAGATGCACAGGGCAGGCGGCTTGGTGCAGCGTGGGCAAGACAGGATTTCATCGGACATATCGGGTCGCGCCTGAAGGCGCTCCTACGCGGTGGAGAGTGTGCCGAAGCTGAAACGCATCGACAGATCGATGGCGCGGATGTTCTTGGTCAGATCGCCGACCGAGATGAAATCGATACCGGTTTCCGCAACGCTGCGGATGGTTTGCAGCTCGATGCCGCCCGATGCCTCAAGCCCGGTGCCGGGGGCGAGACCATCGCGCAGCGCGACCGCTTCACGCATCAGCGCGGTCGTGAAATTGTCCAGCAGCAGCCGGTCAGCGCCAGCGCGCAGTGCTTCCTCAGCCTGCGCCAGCGTCTCCACCTCGACTTCCAGCAACACAGTTGCACCCTGGTCACGCGCGCGCCGTATGGCCGGCGTAATACCGCCTGCCGCAACGATATGGTTTTCCTTGATCAGGATCCCGTCATACAGCCCGATGCGGTGATTGCTGCCGCCGCCGACCCGCACGGCATGTTTCTGCGCCAGCCGCAGTCCCGGGATCGTCTTGCGCGTGTCGAGAATCGTGGCGCGGGTGCCCGCGATGGCATCGACGTAGCGACGGGTTGCCGTGGCAACGGCCGACAGCGTCTGCAGGAAATTGAGCGCGGTACGTTCGCCGGTGAGGATGGCCCGTGCGGGTCCGCGCAATTCGCAGAGCTTCTGCCCCGGTGCTACGGCGTCGCCGTCGCTGCAATGCCAGTCTATGGTGACTTCCCGGCCCAGTTCGGCAAATACCGCATCGACCCAGACCTGCCCGCAGAGCACTGCAGCCTCACGCGTGATGACCGTGGCCAGTGCCTGCTGTGCTTCCGGAACCAGTGCGGCGGTCAGATCGCCGCTGCCGATATCTTCAGCCAGCGCAGCCCGCACAGCAGTGGTTATTGCGGCTGTCGGTGGAAGTGTCAGTTGCGGAGTGTTCAGGGGCATAGAGTGCAGCGGGCGCCGCTCACCGGCAGCTTCAGAAGGGCAGGCCGTGCGATTGGCCGGTCATGCACATCAGCATCGGCAGCGACAGTACGAAATTGGTGCGCGAGGCGAGAAAAGCGACATTGCGCGCTGCGGCTTTCTGCTCCTCAGTGGCAGCGGTGATGCCGAGAATCTTCTTCTGGTTCGGCCAGATCAGCACCCAGACATTAAACAGCATTATCAGGCCGAGCCAGGCACCGATGCCGATGATCCGGAAGCCTTCCTTCAGTGCCATGACCTGCATGAGGCCGCCGCCGGCTGGCCGAAATGCAAACTCGATCAGAATGATGCCGGACAGGGCAGTCACTACGCCTGCCCAGCGAAACCAGAAAAGGGCGCGCGGCGTGATGTACTTGTTGATGCCTGCACCACCGGGCCCGCCCTTGTCAGCGACTGCCTCCGCAAGTGCCGGGACCTGGACGACATTAAAGTAATAGAGGAATCCCACCCAGGCGACGCCGGCAATGATGTGCAGCCACCGGTCGAGGTTCTGAACGCTGAATCCGGCGCCACCGAGCGCGAAGCCAAGGATCGCCGTCAGGAGCAGACTGCCCAGAACTGCGCCATTGACCGATTTCAGGGGATTCATATTTTTTCCAGTCTGGTCGGCTGATGTTTGCAGAAGGTGAGGCCGGCAGAATAGGAGAGTGTCCGGCTTTATTCAATTTACTGCCGGAGGGGCTTGTTACGCTTCCGGCGGTGGCGATTCATCATCCGCGGTTTCCGCGACGGCCAGGGGCAGCGGCAATGCGGCAGCATAGATAGGCTTGAAACGATTGACTATTTCGCAGAAGATGTCAGCGGTTCGTTCTGCGTCGTAGGCCGCAGCATGGGCGGCATCGCTGTCCCACTCTATGCCCGCAGCAAGCGCGGCCTGGGCCAGTACCGTCTGACCAAAGGCGACGCCACACAATGTTGCGGTGTCGAGCACGCTGAAGGGATGAAAGGGGCTGCGCTTGACGGCGGTGCGGGCAATCGCCTCGTTCAGAAAGCCGAGGTCGAAATGGGCATTGTGCGCAACAAGAATCGCGCGCTTGCAGCCCGCATTCCGGACTGCCTGGCGCACTTCGCGGAAGATATTTAGCAGGTCATCGCGTTCAGTAATCGCAGGGCGCAACGGGTGGAAGCGATCGATTCCGGTGACCTGCAGTGAGGCCGCTTCAAGGTTGGCGCCGGCAAACGGCTGCACATGGAACGACACCGTCTCACCCCTGTGCAGCGTGCCATCCTCGTCCATGGACAGCAGCACGGCGGCAATTTCCAGCAGCGCGTCGGTCTTCGCGTTGAAACCGCCGGTTTCGAGGTCGACGACGACCGGCAGAAAGCCGCGAAAGCGAGTGCTGATCATTAGCGGTGGCGTGGCTGCATGACGGGCATGGCCAGTTCATGCAGATCGGCGGCGCGATCGAGCAACAGTGCCAGGCTGTAACGTACGCCGAAGCCGGTAAACCCGCCCGGCATCTGTCCAAGTCCTTCCTTGCGGGTCACGGAGGACAGGTCCATATGAATCCAGGTAGTCGTTTCCGGTACGAAACGCTGCAGGAATCGTGCGGCCAGGATCTGGTCTGCCTCACCGCTGGTGCTGCACTGGCTGACATCGGCGACTTTCGACTTAAGGTCATCGTCGAAATCTTCGTCCATCGGGAAGGGCCAGACGCGCTCACCTGAATCCCGGCCAGCGCGTATCAGTAATTCGTTCAGCGATTCGCGGTTGCTAAAAATTCCGCTGTAGCGTTCGGACAGCGCGTGGACGCAGGCGCCGGTCAGAGTGGCGTAGTCGATCATGAGTCGCGGCTTGTCACGTCCGGCCAGTGCCAGTGTGTCAGCCAGCACCATGCGGCCCTCTGCATCGGTGTGCATGACTTCGATCGTTACGCCGTTGCTGGCGGTGATCACATCGCGCTGCTTGTAGGCGCTCGGCCCGCTGCGGTTCTCGGTGATGGCGAGCCAGCAGTCAACGGACAGTGGTGAACGGAGTGCGGTCAGTGCCTGCAGCACGGCAAGCGATACGGCACTGCCCGACATGTCCAGATGCATGTCGAGCATGTATTTGGCGCTCTTGGTATTGGTACCACCGGTATCGAAGATGATGCCCTTGCCGACGAGTGCCAGATCAGGCTGGCTGGCTTTGCCCGCAGGCCGGTAACGCAGGCGGGCGATGCCCGCGTCGCGACTGGCATTTCCCTGGGAGACCGCAAGGAAGGCACCGGCGCCGAGTTTTGCGAGTGCCGGTTCATCCAGCCACTCGAAATCCCAGCCGTTCTGCATGGCCAGTTCGCCCAGCAGCTCGCGATAAGCGGTTGCATTCAGCTTGTTGGCCGGCAATGCGGTAAGCCCACGCACCAGATTCGCGCTTTCTATCTCTGCCAGCACGCGATCCAGGTTGATCTCCGCCGGCAGGCCAAGCAGCTCGATCTTTTTGAGCTGCGCGGGCCGGTTATCCTTGCGGAATGCCGATGGCTGCCAGGCGTGCGCGCCAAGTGCAAGCAGCAGCGCAGTAACGATGCGTTCAGCGTCCTCGGCAGCAAAGCCGTGTGCGAGCAGACCAATCGAGCGCGGTTCGTCGCTAATCGCGTCCGCAACCAGATCGCCGGCAAACTTGAGCAGACTGAAAGCTGGCAAGGGGCCGCTACCCTTTTTCTGCGGCGGCAGCAGTCCGAGCGTTGCGGCCGTTGTGCTGCTGCCGACCATGCTGCGCAGTGCGCGGCCGGCAGAGGTTTTGCCCAGACGCCTGATCCGGGGCTGCAGCGATTTGAGTCCGGGTACGTCACGCCACAGCGAAGGTTTGGGCCGGGTTGGCGACACGATGATGAGATGATCTAACTTCGTGAGCACGCTTTTGCGCAGACGCCCCGGTGTCTGAGTTACCTTGAACTGAATACCGGCCGGAAGCAGGCGGTCCGGTGCCGCTTGCTTGACCTGTTTTCGCGAAACGCCGATCATTGTTTTTCTGCCAGCTCAGCCTCAGTCCACCCAGCCCGCAGTATAGGGCAAGTCGCACAGCGTCAGCGGAGCCACAGTGTCCGATTCAGTTAACCCGAGTATTCAGCCTGATGATTTCGATCCGGACGAGACTCATGAATGGATCGAGTCGATTGATTCTGTGCTGCGCGTACATGGGGCTGAGCGCGCGCAGTTCCTGCTCAACCAGATGGTCGATCACGCGCGGCGTTCCGGTGCATATCTGCCATTTCGTCCCAATACCGCCTACCTGAACACGATTCCGCTCTGGCTGCAGCCCGAGTATCCCGGTGATCGCGCCATCGAGCGGCGGATCGAGGCCTATCTGCGCTGGAACGCGATGGCCATGGTCGTGCAGGCCAACCGGCGCAGCACCGAATATGGCGGCCACATCGCGACCTATGCTTCAGCGACGACCCTGTATGAGGTCGGTTTCAATCACTTCTGGCGGGCGGCCAATGCCGAGTCCGGCGGCGATCTGATCTACATCCAGGGTCATTCGTCACCCGGAATCTATGCCCGCGCGTATCTCGAGGGCAGGCTGAGCGAAGAGCAGCTCGACTATTTTCGCCAGGAAGTGGCCGGCAAGGGCAAAGGACTTTCCTCCTATCCGCACCCATGGCTGATGCCCGACTTCTGGCAGTTCCCGACCGTGTCGATGGGTCTCGGCCCGATGATGGGCATCTATCAGGCCCGCTTCATGAAGTATCTGGAGCATCGCGGCCTTGCCGACACCAGCGGGCGCAAGGTTTGGTGTTTCCTCGGCGATGGCGAGATGGACGAGCCCGAGTCGATGGGCGCGATCACGATGCCGGTACGCGAGAAGCTCGACAACCTGATCTTCGTGATCAACTGCAATCTGCAGCGTCTCGATGGCCCGGTACGCGGCAACGGCAAGATCATCCAGGAACTTGAAGCAGCCTTCCGCGGTGCCGGCTGGGCAGTCATCAAGGTACTGTGGGGCTCGCGCTGGGATCCGCTGCTGGCGGATGACCAGCAGGGCTTCCTGCATCGACGGATGGAAGAAGCGGTCGATGGCGAATACCAGAATTTCAAGGCCGGCGGCGGCGCTTATACCCGCGAGCACTTCTTCGGCAAGTATCCCGAACTGAAGGCCATGGTCGCCCACATGACGGATGACGAGATCTGGCGGCTCAATCGCGGTGGTCTCGATGCGATCAAGGTACACGCCGCTTATGCGCGCGCCATGCAGCAGGACGGCCGTCCGGTGGTCATTCTGGCAAAGACCATCAAGGGCTATGGTCTGGGCCAGGCGGGCGAAGGGCGCATGACGGCGCATCAGACCAAGAAGCTCGACGTCGACGATCTGAAGGCGCTGCGCGACCGTTTCAATATTCCGATTTCCGACGCCGATATCGACAAAGTTCCGTTTTACCGTCCCGCGCCGGACAGCGAGGAGATGCGTTACCTGCAGGAGCGCCGCAAGCAGCTCGGCGGTTATCTCCCCGCGCGCAAGGGGCGTATCGAGCCGCTCGTGGTGCCCGGGCTCGATCTGTTCAAGGCCCAGCTCGAAGGCAGTGGTGACCGGGCTGCATCGACCACGATGGTTTTTGTCCGCCTGCTCAACAGCCTGCTGCGCGATCCGGCCATCGGCAAGAACGTCGTACCGATCGTGCCCGATGAGGCACGGACCTTCGGCATGGAAGGCATGTTCCGCCAGATCGGCATCTATTCCTCGGTAGGACAGCTCTATACGCCGCAGGATTCCGAGCAACTCATGTACTACCGCGAGGACAAGCAGGGCCAGATTCTCCAGGAAGGCATCAACGAGGCTGGCGCCTTCTGCTCGTGGCTCGCGGCGGGAACCTCTTATGCGAATCATGGCGTGTACATGATTCCCTTCTACATCTTCTATTCGATGTTCGGCTTTCAGCGCATCGGGGACTTTATCTGGGCGGCGGGCGATATGCAGGCGAAGGGCTTTTTGCTCGGCGCGACGGCTGGCCGTACCACGCTGGCCGGTGAAGGCCTGCAGCATCAGGACGGGCACAGCCATCTGGCTGCCTCTACCATTCCGAACTGTGTTGCCTACGACCCGGCCTATGGCTATGAGCTCGCCGTGATCGTGCATGACGGCATGCGCCGCATGTATGAAAAGCAGGAGCGCGTCTTCTACTACATCACCGTCATGAACGAGAACTATGTGCAGCCCGCCATGCCCGAGGGCGTTGAAGAAGGCATCCTGCGCGGCATGTACCGGCTGCGGAGCGGAGCACGGAAAAAGCTTCATGTGCAGTTGATGGGTTCCGGCACCATCCTGCGGGAAGTGATCGCTGCAGCCGAAATGCTCGAGAAAGACTTCCAGGTATCGTCAGATGTCTGGAGCGTGACCAGTTTTACCGAGTTGCGGCGCGATGGCATCGACTGCGACCGCTGGAACATGCTGCATCCTGCAGATGCGCCCCGGCAGTCCTTTGTGGCGAGCAATCTGGCGGAGCAGGCCGGGCCCTGCATAGCGGCCACTGACTATATGCGCATCGTCGCTGACCAGATCCGGCCGTGGATACCCGGTCGCTATGTGGTGCTGGGTACAGACGGCTTTGGCCGCAGCGATTCCCGGGCTGCCCTGCGCGAGTTCTTCGAGGTGGATTCCCGGTATGTCGTGATCGCTGCGCTCAAGGCGCTTGCCGATGAAGGCAGCATCGATGCGGCGACAGTTGCGAAAGCGATTGCGACGCTAGGCGTTGATCCCGCCAGACCGAATCCTGTGACTGTCTGATTTTTCCGGGTTGAGAGTAATTCATGGCACGACGTGAGATAAGAGTCCCGGACCTCGGCGACTTCAAGAACGTCGAGATCGTTGAGGTTGTGGTCAAGCCGGGCGATCAGGTGCGTGCCGAGCAGACGCTGATCACGCTCGAGACCGACAAGGCGGCGATGGAGGTCCCGTCGCCCGTGGCCGGCAAGGTTATCGAACTGAAAGTCGCCCAGGGCGGGCGCGTGTCCACCGGTGACCTGATCGCGTTTCTGGAGGCAGACGAGGCGGCCACGGTAGCCGCAGCAGAGGCGGCGGCAGGGAAATCTGCCGCACCGGCTCCCGCGCGAACCGAGGCACCTGCAGTGCCGCCAGCAGCGCGCCGCACCCCGGAGCCCTCGCGGCCTGCTGCTCAGGCCTTGCCGCCGATCGATGAACCCAGTTTCGCACGCGCCCATGCCAGTCCCTCGGTGCGCAAGTTCGCCCGCGAACTCGGTGTGGATCTCGGCCGGGTAAGAGGCTCGGGCCAGAAGGGCCGGGTGCTGCTCGACGACGTCAAGCTGTTCGTGAAGTCGGCGATGAGCGGGGCAACAAGTACGGGCCCCGCGCTGCCCAAGGTTCCGGTGGTGGACTTTGCGAAGTTCGGTCCGGTCGAGGTCACGCCGCTGTCGCGGGTACGCAAGATTTCCGGCCCGCGCCTGCAGGCGGCCTGGCTCAACATTCCGCATGTCACGCAGCAGGACGAGGCCGATATCACTGTACTCGAAGAGCGGCGCAAGGCACTCAAGGACAAGGCTGCCGCAGAGGGAGTGAAGCTCACACCGCTGGCGTTCTTTGTCCGTGCAGCCGTGCTCGCGCTGCGGGAGTTTCCTGACTTCAACAGTTCGCTGACCGAAGATGGCACCGGTCTGGTACACAAGAAGTACTGGCATATCGGCTTCGCTGCGGACACACCGCAGGGCCTGGTGGTGCCGGTGATCCGCGATGCGGACCAGAAAGACCTGTTCACCATCGCCCGCGAACTCGGCGTACAGAGCGAGAAGGCACGCGGCGGCAAGCTCACGGCTGCCGAAATGCAGGGGGGCACCTTCACGATTTCGAGCCTCGGCGGTATCGGCGGTACCTATTTCAGTCCGATCGTGAATGCGCCGGAAGTGGCGATACTCGGCGTTGGCCGCGCCAGCATCAAACCGGTCTGGGCGAAGGACAAGTTTGTGCCACGCCTGCTCCTGCCGTTGTCGCTGGCCTACGACCATCGCGTCATCGACGGTGCGACCGGCGCCCGCTTCTCGACCTTCCTCGTCGGCCTGCTGGGCGACGTGGATCGTCTGCTGCAGGACTGAGCGGCGATGGCAGTGATCGAGGTCAAGGTTCCCAATCTCGGCGACTTCAAGGACGTCGAGATCATCGAAGTGCATGTGGCGATTGGCGATACCGTCAAGCCCGAAGGCACGCTGATCACGCTGGAAACAGACAAGGCAGCGATGGAAGTGCCATCGACTGCCGGTGGCGTCGTCAAAGAGCTGCTGGTGAAAAAGGGCGACCGGGTTTCGGAAGGACAGCTGATCGTCAGGCTGGACGGCGAAGCGATCGCTGTGCTGGCCAGTTCCCCGGCCAGTCCCCCGGCCAAGGTACCGGCCAGCGCTGCGGCCAGCGATCCGGCCACCAGTCCGGCCAGCGCTGCGGCGAGCGCAGCAGCGGACCCTTCGGCTGGCCGTGCAGGTGCAGCGCCGGCAGCCGGTGCACCGGCGCCGTCTGCCAGGGCGATACCGGATACCGCAGCGACCTATAGCGGCCCGGTTGATCTGGAAACCGAATTGCTGGTGCTGGGTGCGGGCCCCGGTGGTTATCCGGCGGCTTTTCGCGCGGCCGATCTCGGCCTCAAGGTCACGCTGGTCGAACGCTGGGCCACGCTCGGTGGTGTCTGCCTGAATGTCGGCTGCATTCCATCGAAAGCGCTGCTGCATGCGGCCAAGGTCATCGACGACGTCGAGGGCATGGCCGACTGCGGGCTGCGCTTTGGCGAGCCGCAGATCGATATGGCTGCACTGCGCGGCTGGAAGGACCGCACCGTCGGCAAACTGACCGGCGGCCTGGCGATGCTGGCGCAGAAACGCAAGGTCGATATCGTGCGCGGTACGGGCAGTTTCCTGTCGCCGTACCATCTGGAAGTCGTCGATGGCGGGCAGCGCAAAGTCATCGCCTTCAGGCAATGCGTGATCGCGGCGGGTTCCGAGTCCGTGCGTCTGCCGGGATTTCCGGATGATCCGCGCATCATCGATTCCACCGGTGCGCTGGAATTGCGCGGCGCGCCGAAGACCATGCTGGTCGTCGGCGGCGGCATCATCGGACTGGAAATGGCCACTGTCTACAGCGCGCTCGGCACGAAAATCTCGGTGGTTGAACTCACCGACGGCCTGATGCCGGGCTGTGATCCGGACCTGGTCCGGCCCTTGCAGCGGCGCATCGCCAAACGCTACGCACAGATCATGACCGGCACCAAGGTGACCAGGATCGTGCCGGTAGCCGAGGGGCTGCAGGTTACTTTTGAAGGCAAGACCTCGGCGACCGGGACCTACGACCAGGTCTTGATGGCGGTGGGCCGTGCGCCGAACGGCAAGCGCCTGTCGGCGGAGAAGGCCGGGGTCACGGTAGACCAGCGCGGCTTCATTCCGGTCGACAAGCAGATGCGTACCAATTTGCCGCACATCTTTGCGGTCGGCGACATCGTCGGCCAGCCGATGCTCGCCCACAAGGCCAATCACGAAGGCCGGGTGGCGGCTGAAGTGGCCGCCGGTCACAAGGCGGCGTTCGATGCGCGGGTGATACCCTCAGTCGCTTATACCGATCCGGAGATCGCCTGGGTCGGCATCACGGAGAGCGAAGCGAAAGCGCAGGGCGTCGACTACGGCAAGGGCCAGTTCCCTTGGGCCGCGAGCGGCCGGGCGCTCGGCCTCAATCGCGACGAGGGCATGACCAAGCTGCTCTTCGATGCGAAGACTCGCCGCGTGATCGGCGCCGGCATCGTCGGTCCGAACGCCGGCGATCTCATTTCCGAAGTCGCGCTGGCCATCGAGATGGGCTGTGACGCAGCTGACATCGGTCTCACCATCCATCCGCACCCGACGCTGTCGGAAACCGTGGCCTTCGCGGCGGAGGCCTTCGAAGGCACGCTGGTCGATCTGTACCTGCCGAAGAAATAGCTCGCCAACGGCTGTCGATGGCCAGCTTCTGGCTTGCCTTCATCCGGGAAAAAGTTCCGGGCCATCCATGGCCCGGAACCATCCTCATCACCGTACTGCAAATAGGGGCTCGCAGTACGGAATCATTTGACGCCTACGGCGCCGCTATCTTTTGCCAGACCTTGGCGCCGACATAAGCGCCAACCAGCGGGCTGTCGCTTGGCGGTGTCCACAGGGCCCACGTACCGGTGTACTGGTTCTGTACCGGTGCATTCACGTCTGGTGCGCCCTGGTTCGGGTCATAGCCCAGATGGCCATACTCCGACACGGCAAAGGCGAGGTTGGGATCAAGGGCGCCGATAGGCGAAGTGGCCGAGGACTGGCGCAGCGGCGGGTAGGGCTGGGTCGTGGCGGGACAGCCACCCATCACGAAGCAGCAGTCTTCGGTGCCGGTGCCGCCGGGTATCTTGCACTGCGTATTTGCCCAGTTGCCCCAGTAGGCAGCGAAGGGATGGCCGACACCCGGATAGGTGTCATAGTCCTTGGTGTTCCAGTACAGCCAGTTCTTGAAGCCGATTTCCTTGGCGATCTGGTTGGGAATCTCGACCAGATTGAGTACCGACTCGGACATGATTTGCGGAAACGCGATGATGATGTGCTTGATGCCGCGGTTCTTCAGCTCTTCCAGGGCATCCCAGTACAGGTAGCCATCCAGACCGGTCGGCAGCACATCGTGGCTTTCATACAGCCAGGCTTCGCCCAGATTTTCGCCACGCATCGCACGCGTGCGCTCCATCTGCGAGAAGGTGGGCGGCTTCGGGATGATGTTCGGATTGATTTCCGACCGTCCGAACCATGCGCCGATGATGTTCTGTTCCGCAATCTGCGGGAACAGGGTGCGCAGCGAGTGCCGGATTTTCTGGTTGAGCGCCACCGTGTCATCGATTTTCGGGTCGAACCACTGCTTGTTGGCGCCCACATGGTGATTCATCAGCACCACCGCCGTTTCGTTGAGCGGAACATTGCTGTTGATTGCGCGGACAATGCCGACCACCTGGATCCAGGCCAGGGCCGGATCCTCGGTGAAGGGGTTGGACCGGCCGGTCAACGGCACTGCTGCATCCGTGACCGGTGCGCCGAGTGAGGAAGTCCAGTTTGCCGGGGCAGTCGGGTAGGAGTCGATCATCAGGTTCGAAGGATCATTGACCCACTCAACCGTCACGTTTTTCCCGTTCGCTGTGTTGTAGGCATTGACCATCTTGCGGGCTTCGCCGAGCGTTTCGAAGGTTTTCCAGAAACGGACGCCGCTGGTGGTGGTGTCAACCACGATCAGCCGGCTGACGTCGTTGGTCAGCATGCGTTCAACGGCGCCATCGACGTTGTAACGCTGTGGATCGCAGCCTGCCCAGGGGCCACCGTCGGTCGGGCCGCCACAGTAGGTCAGGGGCACGCCGCCAGCCACCTGCGGGTTGTACATGCCGCGTGGATTCGGCAGGTCGGCCGGGTTGTCGCTGATCCAGCTCATTTTTCCCGTGAAAATGGTTACGGGGGTTTTTTTGTTGATCTTGTTGTGGATGGCAGCCCGGATGTTCAGCAGGGAGGTCATGTGCGCCAGTTGGGTATCGGTGATCGCGTTGTAGCGGTCATGACCACCCAGCCGCGCATATTCGAAATCATATTTTTTCGACTGGGCCTGGCCGGTCGGATCAAGCAGCATCAGTGGCCAGAATGTGGGATTCCAGATGATGTTCTTGTAACCAAACGAATTTGCATCGTAATAGAACATCTGTGCGCTGGAGTCCCAGGCGTTTTGCGGCCCCCAGCTGGTCGCTCCACCGTGGATCGCGTAGAGCACGCCAATACGTTGCGGTGTACCTGCTGGTGCAGCACCAGCCTGGCTGGCCAGCGTCAGACACAGGGCGGCCAACAAGCCGGCCCGGATCGTTTTCTTGCGTAGCATTGTTCTCTCCCCGGATATACATGAATGACGGTTCCCCCCGTCCACGTCCCGAGTAATCGCATCGCCGGCGATCCCTCGCAAGCAGAAAGTCTTGAATCCACGGGTATTTGTCCTGAGTGGAGATTCATGTCAGGGGCTGTGGCATGAAATGCAGCCGCAATGACCGGCGTGTGGACGGTGAGGAGGGTGGATTGCCGGATCCGGGCTTGCCGGTTGGCACTCCTCATGGCATTAATTGGGCAGGCTCAGGATCAACAAAAGCAGGCTCGAAATCGGCGAAACACGGTGATTGCCCAACCACTATCTGCCGTCTGGAACGGTGCTGGTCGATCGCCGCCCGGTCAGCCCGGTAATCTGCGTGACCGAAAACCCGGCCGCAGGGATTATGTTTTCTTCCTGCTGGCGACGCCGCTGCTGATTTCCCTGTGGATTGCCGCACTGGGTATCCGGC
>CAYJPG010000081.1:0-9084 GCA_964371995.1 uncultured Chromatiaceae bacterium
CCCTACGCCCGCGGCAACGTCACCCCACGCTGACCCTGATACTTACCCCCACGATCGCGATACGAAGTCGTACACGGCTCATCCGACTCAAAGAACAGCATCTGCGCCACACCTTCATTGGCGTAGATGCGCGCCGGCAGTGGCGTGGTATTCGAGAACTCCAGCGTGACGTGCCCTTCCCACTCGGGCTCGAGCGGCGTGACGTTGACGATGATGCCGCAGCGGGCATAGGTGGATTTGCCCAGACACACCGTCAGGACGGTGCGCGGAATGCGGAAGTACTCCACGGTGGATGCCAGCGCGAATGAATTGGGCGGGATGATGCAGACATCGCCCTCCATATCCACGAAGCTGTTCTTGTCGAAAGCCTTGGGATCGACGATCGTGGAGTTGATGTTGGTGAACACCTTGAACTGGCGCGCACAGCGCACGTCGTAGCCATAGCTCGAAGTGCCGAAGGAAATCACGCGCTTGCCGTCCACCTCACGCACCTGGCCCGGCTCGAAGGGATCGATCATGCCGTGCTGCTCCGCCATGCGGCGGATCCAGGCATCTGGTCTGATGCTCATTTCCGGCCCTCGACCTGGATGGTGCCGAACTTGCCGCGCTGGTCCTTCGGCCGTTGCGCCAGGGCATGGATGGCCTGGCGGGCAATCTCCCGGTAACGCTGTGCGATTGCGCCGTCCGGATCAGCCACCACGGTGGGCCGGCCGCCATCGGTCTCGGCGCGGATCCGGGCGTCGAGCGGCAGCTTGCCGAGCAGGGTCACACCGCTTTCCTGCGCCAGCCTTTCGCCACCGCCAGCGCCGAAAATTTCTGTTTCCTTGTCACAGCAAGGACAGATGAAGGTACTCATGTTCTCGATGACGCCGAGTACCGGTACGCCAACCGCCTCGAACATCTTCAGACCCTTGCGGGCATCGGTTAGTGCCACATCCTGCGGCGTGGTAATGATGATTGCGCCAGCCAGCGGCACTTTCTGCGTCAGCGTCAGCTGCGCGTCGCCGGTACCGGGCGGCAGATCGACCAGCAGATAGTCGAGGTCATTCCAGCGCGTCTGGAAAGCCAGCTGCTGCAGCGCCTGGGTGACCATCGGACCACGCCAGACCAGCGGTTTTTCCTCGTCGATCATGAAGCCGATGGAACTGACCTGCAGCCCGTGCGCGACCAGTGGCTCAAAAGTCTTGCCATCGTGTGATTCAAGCGTGCGGTTGAGGAGCCCGAGCATGCGCGGCTGGCTGGGCCCGTAGATATCCGCATCAAGTATGCCGACGCGGGCGCCTTCACGCGCCAGCGCAAGAGCGAGATTTACCGCTGTGGTTGACTTGCCTACCCCGCCCTTGCCGGAGGCAATCGCGATAATGTTGCGCACATTCGGCATGGGGGTCAGCATGGCCTGAACGGCATGGATCGCTGGCCGGTTCTCGATGCGGACCTGCCCGCTTATTTCATCTGGCATAATTCGTGACGGGATTAACAGAATCCCCCTCCTCAAGGCGTGAGAGTGTACCCGATTGATCCGGGCAGACGGCGGGACCTGACGCGCCCCGGGGTTAGGGTATTGGCGGGTTGGGCGGAGTGGTTTCCAGGGGCGTATGAAGTTCTTCAGCACACTGAAGGCCGAGCGTTGCCTTACGCAACTCTCGACCCTGCACGGCTCTGACAGCCCGGAGGCCCACAAGGCCCTGGAAAGCCTGCGCGCCATCGGTCCGGACGCTACGCCGGCGGTGATCGAAGCACTGGCGAGCGTCGACAAGGAACAAGCCGGCGCACTGGTCACCACCCTTGCATCGTACCTGGATGACAAGAGCTTCCCGATGTTCGTCAAGGGCCTCGGCCACAGCAACCAGCAGTGCGTTACCGGTGTCGCCAAGGCACTGGCGATCTCCACCAGTTACGACACCAACAAACTGCTGGATTTGCTCGGACGCGACGACATCTTCAAGCCGGCGGTCATCGAGATCCTCAGCGTATCGCGCCGGCGTATCAACCCGCGCGAACTGCTGCGCCGGGCCTATGACCTGGAGCCGCAGGAAAAAGCGGCGGTGTTCCGCATCCTTGCCGACGTTGCCACGGCAGAACTCGTTCCCGACCTGATTGCCCGGGTCGAGGGCAAGGACGCCTCCGTACGCCTGAACATCATCGAGCTGCTCAGCCGCTTCAACCGCCCCGATGTAGCGCAGGCGCTGGAGCGCCAGCTCAAGGATCGCAACAAGATGGTGCGCAAGGCGGCGCTCGAAGCGCTGGCCGCCATGCCCGGCGACCGGGACATCGGCCTGATCTGTTCCCTGCTCGCCGATCCCGAACTCGAGGTACAGGCCCGTGCCATCGACCTGGTCGTGAAACTCCGCCACCCGGACACCATGAAGCACCTCGTCGAAGTACTGAAGGACGAGTCGGAGTTTGCGCGGCGTTCGGCTGTCGAAGTGCTGAACGAAATCGCCGAACCCGACACCATCAAGTACCTCCTGGTAGCACTCGAAGACGGCGACTGGTGGGTGCGCTCACGCGCCTCCGATGCGCTGGCCAAGATCGGCGGACCCAAGGTCATGGACGCCGTACTGCACCTGGTCAGCGACAAGAATGACAACATTCGCCGCTCGGCTATCGAGATCCTCAATCAGACGAAGGACGAGCGTGCGGTCGACCACCTTATAGGCGCGACCCGCGACAACGACTGGTGGGTACGCGAACGCGCCGCCGACGCTCTTGCCGAGATCCGCAGCGTCAAGGCGGCTCCAGCCCTGCTCGAGATGCTGGGCGGCGACCCGCGCTCGGTCCCTGCCGCACTGCGCGCACTCGGACGGCTGGGCAGCGCGGACGTGCTGCCGAAACTTCTGCCCATGCTCGACAGGCCCGAGAAAGACATTCGTATCGAAGCGGTCAACGCCATCGGCCAGCTGGCAAATTCTGAATCTGCCGACACGCTCAAGGACCGGCTGAGAAGCCTGGCCACCGGTGCCGACGAGACCATCGCACGCGTGGCAGCACAGGCCATGTCGCGTATCGAGAGTATTTCCGGCACCGCCAAGGGAGCACCCGAAGGCGCGACAAACGTCCCCGGCGACGCAGTCAAGACGCTGCTGGTCGACAACGCGCAGGTCGAGGCCATGGTCAAGAATTTCGACCAGGCCATCAAGCTCGATGTCAGCACGCTCAAGACCGGCGATCTCATCGAGGGACGCTACCGCTATATCGAGAAGATCGGCAAGGGCGCCTTCGGCACCGTGGTACTGGTCGATGACGAGATCGTCGATGAACGGCTGATCCTCAAGTTCCTCAATCCGAACGTCAGCTCGGACGAGGAGATGATGAAGCGCTTCGTGCACGAGCTGCGTTATTCACGCAAGATCACCCACCGCAACGTGATCCGCATCTTTGACTTCGTGAGCCTGGGCGGGAACTACGCCATCTCGATGGAGTACTTCCCCTCGCACACGCTGGGCGCGGAAATGACCAAACACAAACCCCTGCCCTTTGAGAAATCCAGGCAATGGGCGCAGGACATCGCAACCGGGATGGGTGTGGCGCACCAGGTAGGCGTCATTCATCGCGACCTGAAGCCGGCCAACATCCTGATCAATGACGAAGGCTTGCTAAAGATCGTCGACTTCGGTGTGGCTGCGGCCGCGACTTCGGGCGACACACAGCTTACCAAGACCGGCTATGTGATCGGCTCACCGAAGTACATGGCGCCGGAACAGATCCTCGGCAAGAAAGTCGATCACCGTGCCGACATCTACAGCGTGGGCGTCATCCTTTATGAGATGCTGACTGGCACGCCGCCGTACACCAAGGGCGACCATATGGCAGTCATGTATCAACACGTCCAAGGCAAGGCCAAGCTCTGCGAGGAGCTGAACCCCGCCATTCCGCCCGCCCTGTCTGCAATCGTGCGTAAATCGATGGAAGTGGACAAGCTGAAGCGCTTTGCATCGATGGATGAACTGCGAGTCGCTTTGGAGCAGGCCGCCTGATGGCACGCATAGATGCTTTTCTCAAGCTGGGGCTCGCGCAGGGCTGCTCGGACATCCATCTGGCTGTCGGCGTGCCGCCGATGCTGCGCATGCATGGCGACCTGATGCCCATCAAGTTCCGCGACTTGGGCGACACCGAACTCGAGGGCTACATTGCAGAGATCCTGACCGCCAACCAGCGCAAGCGTTTCGACGAGGGCCATGACCTCGATTTTTCCTACGTCTCGGAAGACCGTGGCCGCTTTCGCGTCAACGTTTTCCGCAAGGAGACCGGCGTCGGTGCTACCTTCCGCTACATTCCCGGCGAAGTGCCCACGCTGGAGAGCCTGGATTTGCCGGCCGTGGTGCGCAAGCTCTGCGACCACCATCAGGGCATGATCCTGGTAACCGGCTCCACGGGTACCGGCAAGTCGACCACGCTGGCAGCAATGATCGACCATCTCAACAGCACACAGAATGCCAACATCATCAGCCTCGAAGACCCGATCGAGTTCATCCACCGCAGCAAACAGTCGCAGGTCATCCAGCGCGAGCTGGGCACGCATCTGCCCTCTTTCGCAGACGGTATCCGCGCCTCGCTGCGCGAAGACCCCGACGTGATCCTGGTCGGCGAGCTGCGTGACGCCGAGACCATCCAGATGGCGATGACCGCTGCCGAAACCGGCCACCTGGTGCTCGGCACCCTGCACACAACCGGTGCGGTAAAGACCATCGACCGGATCATCGATGCGCTGCCCGGTGACATGCGCGAGCAATCGAAGAGCTTTCTGGCCCAGAGCCTGAATGCCGTGATCACCCAGACGCTGGTGAAAACACCTGACGGCCGCGGACGCAAGGCGATCGTCGAGGTCATGGTCATGACCCGCGCCATCGCCAAACTGATCATGACCGACCAGACACATCAGATTCCGGCGCAGCTGCAGACCGGCAAGGACCTCGGCATGCAGATGATGGATCAGGCGCTGCTGGATGCGATCCAGCGCAAGCTGATCGATCCGGACGACGCCTTCCGCTTCGCCACCGACAAGGGCCTGTTCCAGCGCTTTGTCACTGACACCTCGGTACTGCCAAAGTTCGAGGTGGGCAACTGATGAACCAGATCGATGAGTATCTGAAGCAGGTCATCGTACGGAACGGCTCGGACCTGCATTTCATCGCAGGTGAACCGCCACGCGCGCGGATCTACGGCGAGCTGCAGATCCTGGCACCCGAAACCCTGACGGCATCCAAAGTGGAAGCGGCGCTGCAGGAGATCATGGCGCAGAAGTCACGCGACGAGTTTCAGCGCCGCGACTCGGCCGATTTCGCCTACGCCCTGGAATCCATGGCCCGCTTTCGCGTGAATGTGTTCCGGCATGTGGGCGGAACCGGTGCGGTATTCCGCGCCATTCCCTCCCAGGCCAAGACCATCGCCGACCTGAAGATGCCGCCAGTCATCTCCCAGCTTTGCAAACAGCCGCAGGGCATGATTCTGGTTACCGGCAAGACGGGCTCCGGCAAGTCGACGACTCTCGCGGCGATGATCGACGAGATCAACCGGAATGTCGCCGGGCACATCCTCACCATCGAGGACCCGATCGAGTTCGTGCACAAGCGCCAGAAGTGCCTGATCAGCCAGCGTGAAATCGGTGTGCACAGCCCCGGTTTCGCCGCTGCGCTTCACTCCGCCCTGCGCGAAGATCCCGACGTGATCCTGATCGGCGAAATGCGCGATCTCGAAACGGTCAGCATCGCGGTAACCGCCGCCGAAATGGGCATCCTGGTGATGGGCACCCTGCATACCAACGGCGCGGCCCAGACGGTGGACCGGATCGTGAATTCCTTCCCCACCGACAAGCAATCGCATGTCCGCACCATGCTCTCGACGTCCCTGCGCGGCGTGATTTCCCAGCAACTGGTGCCCCGCAAGGGCGAACCGGGACTGGTGGCGGCGCTCGAGATTCTGGTGAATACTCCCGCCGTCGCCAATCTCATCAGGCAGGGCAAGCTCGATCAGCTTGAGAATGCCATGCAGGGCGGCGGGCGCATCGGCATGCGCACAATGGATTCGGCCCTCAAGGACCTCATGGACCAGGGCCGGATCAGTGGAAAAACCGCCTACGAAGCCGCCCTCGAAAAGCGCAAGTTCGAGGACGTGAAGGAACTGAACTGACTACGCCGCGAAAGATCCTCGTTACCAGCGCCCTGCCCTACGCCAATGGCTCGATACATATCGGGCACCTCGTGGAATATGTGCAGACGGATATCTGGGTGCGTTATCTGCGCCTCTGTGGCCATGAGGTCACCTATGTGTGCGCGAGTGATGCGCACGGCACGCCGATCATGCTCAAGGCACAGGACGCGGGTATCGCGCCTGAAACGCTGGTCGAGAATTACCGCAGCGAGCATCAGCGCGACTTTGCCGGTTTCTACGTCGGTTTCGACAACTACTACACGACCCACTCGGAAGAGAACCGCGAATTTGTCGAGCTCATATACAGCCGGCTTCAGCAGCGCGACCTGATCGAGCGGCGCACCATCCAGCAGGCCTACGACGCCGAAGCGCAGATGTTCCTGCCGGACCGCTTTGTGCGTGGCGAATGCCCCGTGTGTGGCGCAGCCGACCAGTACGGCGACAGCTGCGAGAGCTGCGGCGCCACCTACTCGCCCTCCGAGCTGAAGAATCCGCGCTCGGTGGTCTCCGGTTCCGCACCGGTGCAGAAAGACTCCGAACATTATTTCTTCCGGCTGGGCGCCTTTGAGCAGAGCCTGCGGGAATGGCATGCCGCCGGACATGTGCATGAGAACGTGGCCCGCAAGCTTCAGGAATGGTTCGACACCGGCCTCCGGGACTGGGACATCTCGCGCGATGCGCCCTACTTCGGCTTCCGCATTCCCGGTACCGACGACAAGTACTTCTATGTCTGGGTCGATGCGCCGGTAGGTTACATGGCCAGCTTCAGCAATCTGGCTGCCAGTCCGGCCGGACGTGCCCGGGGCCTGTCCTTTGATGATTACTGGAATCCGGACAGCAGCGCGGAGCTGTATCACTTTATCGGCAAGGACATCCTGTATTTCCATACGCTGTTCTGGCCGGCGCTGCTGGAGGGTGCCGGCTTTCGCCGGCCAACGGCAGTGCACGTACACGGATTCCTGACCGTAAACGGCCAGAAGATGTCGAAGTCGCGCGGCACCTTCATCGCCGCTGCCACCTATCTCGAACATCTGGATCCGGAGTACCTGCGCTACTACTACGCCTACAAGCTCGGCGCCGGACTCGATGACATCGACCTCAACCTTGAGGACTTCGTCGCGCGAGTCAACGCCGATCTGGTGGGCAAGTACGTCAATCTGGCCAGCCGCTGTGCGGGCTTTATCAGCCAGCGCTTCGATGGCCAGCTTGCCGACGTGCTCGATGCACCAGAACTGCAGCAGCGCTTCATCGATGCGGGCAGCAGCATCGGCACCGCGTATGAGAGCCGGGAGTTCGGCCGGGCCATGCGCGAAACGATGGCCCTGGCGGACGAAGCCAACCGCTACATCGATGACTGCAAGCCGTGGGTATTGGCCAAAGATCCGGACAGCCTGCCGCGCGTTCAGGCGGTGTGCACCCAGGGCCTCAACCTGTTTCGCCTGCTGACGGTCTACCTGAAGCCGGTACTGCCCCGGGTCGCCGCACGCGCTGAGGCTTTCCTGAACAGCGGCCCGCTCAACTGGGAAACACGCCTTCAGCCGCTGCTCGGCAAGCGCATCGCGGCGTACGAAGCCCTGCTCGTCCGGGTTGACCCGGATGCGATCTCACGTATGGTAAAAAGCTCCATGGACAATTCAGCAACCAAAGCCGCGACACCTGCAATTGTGAGTGCGCCCGACAAACCCGCCACTGATTCACCGGGCGAAATCGAGCTTGCCGATTTCCAGAAAGTGGATCTGCGCATCGCGACCGTACTCGCGGCCGAGGCCGTCGAGGGTGCCGACAAGCTGGTGCGCCTCACTCTCGATGTCGGCAGCGAACAGCGTACCGTGCTGTCCGGCATCAAGTCGGCCTATGCGCCGGCAGACCTGGTCGGCAAGCAGGTGATCCTGGTCGCCAACCTGAAGCCGCGCAAGATGCGCTTCGGTATTTCCGAAGGCATGGTGCTGGCTGCGAGCGGCGATGCCGGACTGTTCCTGGTGGGCCCCGACAGCGGTGCAGCCGCGGGCATGCGCGTGAGCTGATGGCCGAGCTGCTGCTCATCGCAGTCGGCGCCGCGACGGTCAACAATTTCGTACTGGTTCGTTTTCTCGGCCTCTGCCCGCTGCTGGGCGTGGGTTCGAGGCTCGACAGCGCCGCCGGCATGTCGCTCGCGACGGGCTTCGTGCTGACCGTCACTGCAGGCCTCAGTTACCTGCTCGACCATTGGGTGCTGGTGCCGCTCGATCTCGGCTACCTGCGCATCATCAGCTTCATCCTGCTCATCGCGGGGACCGTGCAGCTGGCCGAGCTGGTCATTCGCCGCCGGCACGCCCTGCTGCACCGCCTGCTCGGCATGTACCTGCCCCTGATCACGACCAACTGCGCGGTGCTTGGCGTCGCCCTGCTGAATGCCGGTACCGCAGACAGTCTGGCTGCAGCGCTGGCCATGGGTCTCGGCGCCGGACTCGGTTTTGCCCTGGTCATGCTGCTGTTTGCCAGCCTGCGCGAGCGCCTGGAAAGCGCGGAGGTTCCACAAGCCTTTCGTGGTCCGGCCATCGCACTGGTCACGGCCGGCATGATGTCGCTGGCCTTTCTCGGTTTCGCCGGGCTGATCCGCGTCTGACCGCCGATGGTACTCGGAGCTGGCCTGCTCACCGCGCTTGCCATGGTCATTGGCGTACTGCTGGCGCGCGCTTCCGCAGGTCTGCAAGCCAATGACGACTCCGGAATCGAGCGCATCAATGTCCTGCTGCCGCAGACCCAGTGTGGACAGTGCGGCTATCCGGGATGCCGACCCTATGCCGAGGCGCTGCTCGAGGGCACCGCCGGGACCGATCAGTGTCCGCCCGGCGGCGAGTCCACGGCGCGTGCGCTCGCCCGCTTGCTCGGCAGCCGCGGCCCGCAACACGTGCCAGTGGCGCCGGCGGCCGGAATTGCTGTCATCGATGAGCC
>CAYJPG010000081.1:9094-13571 GCA_964371995.1 uncultured Chromatiaceae bacterium
GTATCGAGGTATGCCCCGTGGATGCAATCATCGGCGCTGCGCAGTTCAGCCACACGGTAATCGCTGGCGACTGCACCGGCTGCGAACTTTGCATACCGGTCTGCCCGGTCGATTGCATCCGGCTCGATTCACTGCCCGCTCATTCGACGCAGCCCTCTCCGGCGTGAGCGCTCCAGTCATCTGGAATCCGCAACCGCGCCGTCCAGCCTGGGGCGTGCGTACGCCGCGGCGCAAGACGCTGGCGACAGGAGCGGCGATCCTGCGCGCGCCGCCGCCGGCCCGGGTGACCATCCCGCTCGTCAGCGGTGCCGGCATCAGCGCACAGCCGGTCGTGGTTCCCGGCCAAAGCGTGCGCTGTGGCGAACCCGTCGCCGCAGCGACGGCTGCGGGCTACCCCTGCATCCATGCCAGCATCGCCGGTCGGGTTGCGGACATCGGTCTTTATCCGGTAGCCGGCGGCAGCGGACCCGTCCCCTGCATCGTGATCGAGCACAGTGATGGCGAAACAGTCTGGGATGGCTATCCCGTGCAGGCTGAGGCCAGCTCGCTGCCGGCAGCGGAAATCCGCCGCCAGATCGCTGCGGCCGGCATTGTCGGCCTCGGTGGCGCGCTGTTTCCGACCGCCGCAAAGCTGGACTCTGCTGGCCAGACGCCGCTGCTGTTGCTGAACGGTGCGGAATGCGAGGCCTATATCAGTTGTGACGACATGCTGCTGCGCGAGCGTGCCGAACGCGTGGTCGCCGGCGGACGGATCCTCGCCGCCGCGGTCGGCGCGGAACTCTGCGTAATTGCCATCAAGACCGACATGCCGGAAGCGCGCATGGCACTGCTGGACGCAATGGGCGCAGCGGCTGATCCGCGCATTGTCATTTCGACAGTGACGGCAAAGTATCCGGCCGGCGGCGAAAGGCAGCTCGTCGAGCTGGTATTCGGCCGCGAAGTCCCGGCCGGCGGACGGCCGGCAGACATCGGCGTAATCTGCCAGAACGTGGGTACCGCCGCTGCGGTCGCTGATTTCTTTCTGGATGGACGACCACTCATCTCGCGCATCGTCACGGTTACGGGGGGCGGCATCGCCAGGCCTTGCAACATCGAGGCCCGCATCGGTACGCCCGTCGCTGATCTCGTACAGCTGGCAGGTGGCTATGCCGGCACACCGGAGCGACTGATCATGGGCGGTCCGATGATGGGCACTGCCCTCGCCGACGACCAATTACCGATCAGCGCTGCGACCAACTGCGTGATCGCAGCGACCGTCGAGGAGCTCGGCGAGGCATCTGCCGAGCTGCCGTGCATACGCTGCGGACTCTGCGTTGAAGCCTGTCCGGCAGGACTGATGCCACAGGAACTGCTGACCGCGGTACGCAATAAAAATACAACACGGCTCGAAAGCCTGGGCATCAACGAATGTATCGATTGCGGTGCCTGTGATTACACCTGCCCCAGCCATATTCCACTCACAGCACAGTTCCGGACCGGCAAGCGCCTGGTGGCAAACGCGCAGCTGTCCCGCCGGCAGGCGACGATCGCCCGCACCCGTTTCGAGGCGCGGAACCGGCGGCTGGCTGACGAGAGCCGCGCTCAGCCGGAAAATCCGCTGGACACCGAAGCCCTCCAGACCCTGCTGGCCCGCACCCGCCGGCGCGACCCTGAAAAGCCCGACTGATGCGCTTTGAAACCGCACAGCCACCACAGTGGCCGTCGCCATCGCGCGTAACCAGCATGATGCGCATCGTGATCCTCGCACTGCTGCCGGCCATCCTGGTGAGCGCGTGGTTTTATGGGCCGGGCGTGTTCTTCAACATCATCATCGCTGTCATTGCCGCACTGGGCACTGAGGCCATCGCACTGCGCCTCCGGCAGAAGCCGGTCGCCGCAACGCTCGGTGACGGCAGTGCGCTCGTCGCGGCGATGCTGTTCGCATTCGCCTTGCCGCCGCTCTGCCCCTGGTGGGTGACGGCAAGCGGCATGGTGTTCGCGATCGGCCTGGTCAAGCACGCTTATGGCGGGCTCGGTTACAACCTCTTCAACCCGGCGATGGCGGGCTACGTACTGGTGCTGGTTTCTTTTCCGGATCTGATGACCGGCTGGCCGGCGCCCGATATCGGCGATCTGGATTATCAGCGGCCGGGGATCGGCGCAACGCTGCAATACTGTCTGACTGGCCAGTTCCCCAACGGGCTGACGCTCGATGCCATCGCGCGCGCCACCACGCTCGACAGCGTCCGCGAAGGACTCGGTGCCATGCACACGATGGACGAGATCCGCATGAATCCGGTATTCGGCGATTTCGGCGGCGCCGGCTGGGAATGGGTGAACAATTTCGTCGCCATGGGCGGCGGTGCCCTGCTGCTGCTCGGGATCATCCGCTGGCAGATTCCGGCTGGCGTGCTGGGCGGCCTGCTGGGCATGGCGAGCTTCGTGTGGCTGCTCGATCCGGAAATCAGCCCTTCACCGGGTTTCCATCTGTTTAGCGGCGGCGCGATGCTCGGTGCCTTTTTCATCGCCACCGATCCGGTCTCCTCACCCACCACCGCGCGCGGGCGGCTCATCTATGGCGCCGGCATCGGCATACTCACTTACATCATCCGCACCTGGGGCAGCTATGCCGATGGCATTGCCTTCGCGGTGCTGCTCATGAACATGACGGTACCGTTGATCGAGCGCTGGACGCGCCCGCGCATCTACGGCAGGCCTGTTTGATGGCGCCAGAGGAAAAAGAAATCAGTCCTCCGGTATCGGCGCGGCGTGCTGGCTGGCGCGCCGTACTCAGCCTTGCCGGCTTCGCAGCGCTGGTAGGGCTCGTGGTTGGCGTTGCCTGGGACTCCACGCGCGAGCGCATCGCCGACAACGAAGCGCGGCGCGTGCTGGCCGAGCTGACGACGATACTGCCCCCGACACTCTATGATAATGAACCACACCTGGACTTCATCGCGCTGGATCTGCCGGGCGACGAGCCGCGACAGATCTGGCGTGCCCGTCGCCACGGCGAGCCGGTCGCGGCAGTACTCACCAGTCTGGCGCCCGATGGTTATTCGGGGCAGATCAGACTGCTGGTTGCGATCGCCATCGATGGAAAGCTGCTCGGCGTGCGTGTGGCAAGTCACAGTGAAACGCCTGGCATCGGTGACGCGATCGAAGCACGCAAGTCGCCCTGGATTCGCACCTTCACCGGCCGTTCGCTTGCAGATCCGGAAGAAAGCCGCTGGCGGCTGCGCAAGGACGGTGGCGACTTCGACGCGATCAGCGGCGCAACGATCAGCAGTCGCGCTGTGGTCGCCGCAACCCGTCGCGCCATGCAATACTTCGGCCTGCATCGCGAGCAGATTTTTGCAGCACCGGCGACAGCGGCTGAAGGCGAGGCACGGCAATGAGTCCAGAAACAGCCGGAAAGATGACCGCGCAGACATCCACGACGGGCAGCTATCGCGAAATCTTCAGTGCTGGTATCTGGTCGAATAATCCGGGCATGGCCCAGCTGCTCGGCCTGTGCCCGCTGCTCGCCGTCAGCCGCACGCTGCTTACCGGACTGGCGCTCGGCATCGCGACACTGCTGGTGATCTGCGCCACAAACGTACTGGTCTCGCTGTTTCGCCCATGGATCGACGCCCGCGTACGGCTGCCTTCCCTGGTGCTGATCATCGCCGCTTTCGTGACCAGCATCGACCTGCTCTTCAAGGCTTACTGGTTCGACATGTACGGCGAGATTGGCCTGTTCATTCCGCTGATCGTCACCAACTGCGTGATCCTCAGCCGCGCCGAATCCTTCGCCAGCCGCAACCGGCTGCTGCCTGCACTGCTCGATGGCCTCGGCCACGGGCTGGGCTTTCTGCTGGTGCTCACCGCACTTGGCGCGGCTCGCGAACTGTTCAGCCAGGGCCTGTTGATCGCTAGCCTGCCGCCGGGCGGCTTCTTCGCGCTGGCCGGACTGATCGCCCTGCGCAATTCCTTGCTCACCAGGAAGGTCGCATCCCGATGACGCCGGCGAGCCGCCTGGCGATCTTCCGCCGTCTGCAGAAGGCCAATCCGCGCCCCAAGTCCGAGCTCGTCTACCGCTCGACCTTCCAGCTGCTGGTCACGGTGATCCTGTCTGCCCAGGCCACTGACGTCAGCGTCAACAAGGCAAGCAAACCCTTGTTCAAGATCGCCAACACGCCGGAAGGATTGCTGGAACTGGGTGAAGCGGGACTCAAGAAATACATCCGCACCATCGGTCTCTACAACACGAAGGCGAAGAACATCCTCCGCACCTGCCGCATCCTGCTGGACGAATATGGCGGCGAGGTACCGGCGGACCGCAAGGCGCTGGAGGCGCTGCCCGGGGTAGGTCGCAAGACCGCCAATATCGTGCTGAACATCGCCTTCGGTGTACCCACCATCGCAGTCGATACTCATGTGTTTCGGGTCTGTAACCGCACCGGGCTCGCCCCCGGCAAGACGCCGCGTGCCGTCGAGGACCGACTGGTGGCCTGTACAC
>CAYJPG010000082.1:0-13506 GCA_964371995.1 uncultured Chromatiaceae bacterium
ACCGCGGCCCCGGGGTTCCATCCGATCTGCTGACACGGATCTTCGATCCCTATGTGCGCGCGCCCAAATCACCCGACGACACCAGCGGCACCGGCCTGGGACTCGCCATCGCGCGACGCGTGTTTGAAGTGCATGGCGGCAGCGTCGTGGCGACGCCGCGGCCGGGCGGCGGACTCACGGTCAGCGTAGAGTTGCCGGCTGCAGAACTGAGTTGAGCCAAGGAACCGGTATGAGCAAGTTTCCCGACTACCAGACGCCGACTGGCGCTTATGCCGGAGACGTCACGGCACAGCAGGCCTGGAGCGTTCTCGGCTCCGACCCGAAGGCGGTATTGGTGGATGTACGCACACAGATCGAATGGACCCTGATCGGCAAGCCGGACCTCAGCCAGATTTCGGGCGAGCCGGTTTACCTGCAGTGGGTCACTATGCAGGGCCCGAACCCCAACTTCGTCAATGAATTGCAGGCTGCGCTGGAAGCTCGCAAGGTACCGAAGGACGCACCAGTGTATTTTCTGTGCCAGTCCGGCGGACGTTCGAAGATCGCAGCGACCCAGTGCGCTGGACTGGGCTATACCGCCTGCTACAACATCGCTGAAGGCTTCGAGGGCGCACTGGACACGCACAAACACCGCAACAGTATCAGCGGCTGGAAAGTCGCCGGCCTGCCCTGGACCCAGACCTGAGAATCGGCGCCTGGCCGGGATTTCCTGGGGAATGCCCGGCCTGACGCCGATTTATTCAGCGGGCATCAGCGGTACGGGATCAAGGACCCAGTTGCCCGAGTCGCGGCGCGCCGGCGAAGGGATGGCGAAGGCCACATCGCCCTGCTGCGATTGCAGCGCATGCATATCGATGCGCCAGCCGCGTGCCTGCCACTCCTTCAGGTGCTGCCGGTAGCGCAGCACCGCACCGTCACCCGGCAGCAGGATTTCCTTGTTGTTGGTCTCCGGCGTGCGCACGGGATTCAGGTTTTGCAGGACTGCCATGTCCTCGTGGACGATATTCAGCGTGAGGTCCTCCACCCGCTGGTCGTGCTTCTCATCGAGCAGCCAGTTGCGCAGGTTGAGGAAGTAGAGCCGCGTGTGGCTCTCGTCCAGCGGCTGTTCAAAAATGTACTGGTGAAAGGCATTCGTCGCCGTCAGTTCGATCCAGGTGATGAGCTGGTTTGGCCCCTGATACCAGGACCCGGCAGCGCCGGTGCGCTCACCGGTTCGATCTCCCGCCAGGGTGGTGGCATCATTCTTGTCGGCAAAGGCCAGAAAGAACTTGCTGCCATAGGGAATATCTTCCATCGGCAAGGGATTGCGCTGCAGGTCCAGCGCCATCTTTGGCGCCCCCTGGAGCGGGTGCACGAACTCGTTGTGAATCGGATCCATGCCATTCTCGATGGATCGCTGGTAATAGGCGTTCAGTTCCAGCACATAGGTCTGGCACTTCCAGCCTTCGGTACCGAACTCCGGGATATCGTAAAGCGGTGGACGTTCCGCCTCGGGCAGGTCACCAAGAAACGCAAACACGATGCCGTACTTCTCCTGCACCGGATAGGCATCAACCTTGGCGCGGGCGGGAATCTTTGCGCCTTCACCCAGTGAAGGCACCTTGCTGCACTTGCCATCGCCGCCAAATTCCCAGCCGTGATAAGGGCACACGGCTTTGCCGCCCTTGACCAGGCCCGAGCTCAGCGATCCGCCGCGGTGCACGCAGGTATCGGCCAGCACGCGCGCCTGGCCAGCCTGATCGCGAAAGACCACGAACGGCAGGCCAAAGACCTGTGCACGGGCCGGCTTGTCGGCGCTTATGTCCTTCGCCAGGGCAACGGGATACCAGAAATTGATGAACATGGAGTACTCCGGGTGCTCGCAGCGAGCACTTCACTTTAGCATTCGCCACCCGCGACGCCGCGGTTTCAGCCGGACAAATTATTCATGTTCATCTGTCGGCCGAAGCGCCGTCACCCGGTCAACGATAGCGCAGGCGCTTGCAGAAGCGGACTTCGCACTGCGGGCACTTCGGCAGGGTTCCACAGATGTCGCCATGGTCCGCCGACATGAACACCTGCAGCAGGTTCGCCACGAAGTGCGGATCCACGCCCGCCTGAACTGACCATTCGCGCAGCCGTTGCCCGGCCTCGGCCGGCTCCAGGACCTCATGACTGATACCGAGCCGGCCCGGCCCGATCAGCCGGCTGAGGAGATCGGGTGCAGCGAGCCGGGCGGCGACGGGCGAATCGCCCGCGTCGGCCAGGAGGCGCGCTGCATCGACCTTGTGACGTTCGAGGGTCGCCTGCACCTGCGCCAGCAGCACGGCCGGTTGTTGCTGCGCCTGGTTGCGCCGGAACCAGTAGTAAGCCTGCGTCATGCCGCCGCCAACCGCGTCGGGCAGGTCCTCGAATTCCTCGCGGGCATAAAAACGTTCCTGCAGCTCCGGTGCAAAAAAACCCCGGATATCTTCGCGGCTTGCGCGTCGTGGCCCCATCTTGCCGTTGCCCTGACCCGGGAACAGCGGATGCCAGTGCAGCAGGATGAAATCGCCATCATCAGCCAGCCCATGCAGCACGGTCTGCCGGTAGGCCGCATGACGCACCGGATCGAGGTTGTGCAGCAGACCATGGTCGAGCACCAGATCGAAAGGCTGGTCTGCACGCCATGCAGTGATGTCCGCCTCTACCGGCGTCACGCTGACACCGGCTTCCCGGGCGCGCGCCTGTGTGAACTCCAGTGCCTTGGGAATGAAATCGAGCGCGGTGACGTCCCAGCCGCGCTGCGCGAGATAGACGGAATCCGTACCCGCGCCGCAGCCGATATCGAGCGCGCGGCCTGGTTTGCGCTTCGCACACAGCTCGGCAAGAAAAAGCGTGGCTTCATCGTGCGCCCAGGGCAGATCCCGCCAGGTCTTTGCCCAGTCGTAGGTGGCTGTAAAGGTTTTCAGTTCATACGTACTCATGGTGCCTGCTCTTGTGCGCTTGCAGCGCGGGAGCTTAGCAGTATTTATTTTTCCGGATTCAGCTTCCCGGGGAATCCGTTTGCCCGACCGCCAGCGAATGCATTAGCGGCAGGACCTGGCGCAAGCCGGGCCCAGGACAGCATCGACATCAGGCACAAGGAGAACTATCCGGATGAGCCCTCCCCCAGTCCATGCGCTCGCTCCAGTGAGCCGAATCGAACGTTCCTCCAGCAGCACCGACCTTCAGCCGGAAGCTGTCGCGGTTCGCGACGCCCTGCTGGCACAGGGCCTGGAGACCCCTCTCATCGAAAACCGGCTGAGCGCAGATGAAAAGCGCCAGCAAATACAGGTCCGTTTCACGGAAATCATGCAGATCCTTGGCCTGGACCTGCGCGATGACAGCCTGATGGATACACCCCGGCGTATTGCCAAAATGTACGTGAACGAGATCTTTGGCGGACTCGACTACCGCAATTTTCCCAGGCTCACCGTGGTCGAGAACAAGATGCAGGTTGACGAGATGATCCGCGTCGACGGAATCAATGTCTCCTCAACATGTGAGCACCATTTCATTACCATCGATGGTACGGCCAGCGTGGCCTATATTCCGCAGCGCAACGTCATCGGCCTTTCAAAGATAAACCGCATCGTCGCCTTTTTCGCCCAGCGGCCGCAGATACAGGAACGCCTTACGGAACAGGTACTTCTCGCGCTGCAGACCCTGCTTGATACCAGCGACGTTGCCGTGAGCATCAAGGCGGTACATTACTGCGTAAAGGCCCGGGGCGTGATGGACACCAACAGCGTGACGACGACCACTGCCCTCGGCGGCGTATTCAAGACCAGCAGCGATACGCGGAAGGAATTCCTGCTGGGACTTGCCCGGAGCTAGGCAGGGACGTCTGAACTTCGCCATTCAGCTTCGTAGTCGAGCCCGAGCCGCACCAGCCGCTCAAGCAGGCTGCCGTAGCTGATGCCGGCAGCGGCGGCAGCAGCGGCAAAGTCCTCGCCATTGCTCAGGTTGGGATTGCAGTTCGCTTCCAGCAGATAAACGCTGCCGTCTGCACGCATGCGGAAATCCATGCGCGCATAACCTGTCATGTGCAGTGCACTGTATATCCGCTTGCTCAGGCGGCTCAGGTTTTCTTCGGCCGCTTCGCCCAGACCCATCGCCCGGCCGGTTTCTATGCCGTGTTTCTGCTGATACTTGAGGTTCCACTTCACCCGTCGGGTGGCGATGCCTGACATCAGCTTCGGCAGCGTTCCGAAGTTCATCTCCCAGACCGGAAAAGTACGCAGACGCTCATTTCCGCACAAGCCCACGTACAGCTCACGTCCCTCGATATATTCCTCCACCAGCGCATCGGTCTTCGTACTCTCGTGAATGAAGTCGACGCGTTCACGCAGGCGCACACGATCTTCGACGATCGAGGCCTGGGAAATGCCAAGCGAAGCGTCCTCGGTCGCCGACTTGACGAACAGCGGATAGCGGAGTTTTGCTGGCAGGCGATACGGGCGCTCACGGCGGAACAGGGCGAACTGCGGGGTGGGAATGCGGTGATAGGCCATAAGCTGCTTGGTAAGCACCTTGTCCCGCGACAGCATCATGCCGCGCGGATTGCAGCCGGTATAGGGCTGACGCATCAGCTCAAGAAAGGCGACGATGTGCTGGTCGTAAGTCACGATGCCCTGGAATTCCTGCAGCAGGTTGAAAGCCACATCCGGCTTCCAGGTCGTGATTTCCGTACGCAGCTCGGCCAGGTTGTCGTACAGGCCCAGCGCGCGTACCTCGTGTCCGGCCTCGCGCAGGAAGGCCATCACGTCGTACTCTGTTTTCCACTCATCGATCTGTTGAGGGGTATAACCCGCGAGAGTATCGGGCGGCACGAGGCTTTCGTGCATGAGCACCAGCACACGCAGTTTCTTCATCCGCAATACCGCTCCAGACCAGGACGGATTCAGGCACGCATTCAGAGTCTACGGGACGGAAAGACCTGCCGGTAGCCACCGACATCGCCGTCGAGGATCACGTCCTCCAGACGCACAGGTCTCGCAAGTGCGAGCCCGGCAAGACTGCGGCAGCGGCTCAGCGCCACATAAGTCTGTCCGTGCGTAAATGCGCCACGGCCGAGATCGATGTACACGCGGTCGAAGGTCTGCCCCTGACTCTTGTGTATGGTAATCGCCCAGCCCAGACGCAGCGGCAGTTGCTTGAACGCCCCAACCACACCCGGTGTGATCTGCTGCGTGCTGCGCTCGTACTGGTAAGCGATATTCTCCCAGGTTGCCGGCTTCACTTCATGCTCACTGCCATCGGGCAGCTGCACCGTCGGGCCATCCGGCGACAGCTCCGTGACAATCCCCCAGGAACCGTTGATCCAGCGTTTGTCCGTATCGTTCTTCAGGAACATGACCCGGGCGCCAACCTTCAGACTGAGTTCCGGCTCGGTGGGAAACGCCGAACCGTCGAAGCGTCCGGTGATCTCGGCCGTGTATATCTGCCGCGTGCCGGGCAACGCCGCCAGACGCCGGCTGTTTTCACGGGAAGCCGCGTCATTGGTTGCCGTCAGCACGATATGACTGTCCGGGTCCTCAAGTTGGGTTCGGGTCAGTACGCGTGAATTCAGCGCTTCGAGTACGGCCTCGTCAGGCTCACCGTCGCGGATGTGCTGCAGGATCTGCCGGAACGCGGCATCGTCCTTCTGCCGGTAAATTTTTTCCAGCTCGATGGAGGTGCCGCCACCGCAGCTTTTCCAGGCCTGTGCCTGGAAAAAGTACGGGCCACCGCCGGTCGCTTCAAAATACTCCCTGAGTTCCGGTTCACGCACGACCGGCGGCAGTTGCCAAAGGTCGCCAAACATGGCGAGTTGTACGCCACCGAAGGGCTCTTCGCTGCGCCGGTTGACCCGCAGGGACTGGTCTATGCCATCGAGCAGATCGGCACGCACCATCGACACCTCGTCGATGATGAGCAGCTCCAGCGCTTTCATCACGCCCGTATGTCGCAGCGGCCGGATCGCGCGCAGATCCACAAAGCGGGGCGGCAAACGGAAGAAGGAATGAATGGTCTGGCCACTGACGTTAATTGCCGCCAGACCGGTCGGCGCAACGACCGCTACATTGCGCACGGTCTCTTCGCGCAACAGGTGCAGCAGGGTGGTCTTGCCGGTGCCGGCCCTGCCGGTGACGAACACATGCTCATCACTGCCCTCGATCAGGTCCAGGGCGCGCTGAAAGTCTGCATTTGGCTCCAGACCTGCGCGGATTGACGATGGTGTGTCCGGGCTTGGCTTCATCTAGACTGCATTATGCTCGACTATTTCGCTGCACTGCTTGCAATCACCTTCATCGCACTCGCCATCATCTACGATGTGCGCTTTCGTAACGTGCCCTGGGACATCTACCGGCCGAAGGCAGCGTGGTTGCGCGCAGGCATTTACTTCTGCTGCTGTTATCTGCTGTCGTATCTCAGCGGCGGCATGCAGCTTATTCTGGACAGCCCGGTGTTCACCACTGCGCAGCTCAACAATCCTGGCTGGGTACGTTTCACGCTCGGCCTGTATGGATTTATCCTGATCGCCTATGCCGGCGTCTGGTCGTATTTCACGCCGGTATTTGAACGGCCGAAAAATCCGCTGATTTCCGCGCTGTTCGGATTTCTCTGGGGCTCAAGCTCGGGACAGCTGTTTCTTGCTGTGTGGCTGATCGTGGGCAAGGCCGGACTGCCGGACTGGGGCACCTGGCTTGCGACTTTCGCGGTGCTCGCAGCCTGGCAGCCGAACTGGCACAACATTTACTGGGATCATTACATCGCGCCCGAGCACGACACGCCGATGACGCAGAAGATCAAGGCGCTCGGCTGCCACATCCCGAACATGGCCATCGCGCTTACCTGGCTGACGTTTTACGAGAACTACCTGCTGTTTGTCAGCCTGCAGGTGATCGCCTGCGTCTCTGCCAGCCTGGGCATGCGCTATCCGGCACCCTGGGCAGCACCGAGCGCACTCAACTATGCCCGGCGCACCAGGGCACGGATCCCCCGCTGCACCGGCTACATCCCCAAGGACCCGCGCAGCGATCCGTACACGCCTTTTTATCCGGGGTGGCACGGCCCCGCACGTCAGGCCACCACAACGGCGCGATGATGACCAAATGAATGATTTTTCCAAACTCGATCTGTCACCTGCATTGCGCCAGGGTATTGAAGCCGCTGCATATCTCGACATGACCCCCGTACAGGCGGCGAGTCTGCCGGCGATCCTTGCCGGCCGCGATGTGACCGCCCAGGCCAAGACCGGCAGCGGCAAGACGGCCGCATTCGCACTCGGCCTGCTCGCCGCGATCGATCCGGCCCGCATCCAGCTGCAGGGGCTGGTGCTTTGCCCGACGCGTGAACTCGCCGACCAGGTAAGCAAGGAGATCCGGCGCCTCGCACGATTTATCCCCAATATAAAGGTGCTGACCCTGTGCGGCGGGATCCCGCTGCGCCCGCATCTGGCTTCATTGACGCATGAGCCGCATCTGGTGGTCGGCACACCCGGACGTATCCTGGAACTATTGCAGAAAGGCGCACTGCCGCTGGCAAACATCCGCGTACTGGTGCTCGATGAGGCCGACCGCATGCTCGACATGGGCTTCAGCGACGACATCAAGGCCATCACGACGGAGATCCCGCGCAAGCGCCAGACCCTGTTGTTTTCCGCCACCTATACCGACGCCGTGCGCGACATCAGCAGGCAGTTCCAGCGCGATGCGCTGGATGTCAGCGTTACCGCCACCCTCAGCGCTGACGAAGTCGAGCAGCTTTTCTTTGAAGTCAGCGAAACGCAGAAGTTCGACGCACTGACAGGCCTGCTGACGCAACATCGGCCTGAATCCGCGCTGGTTTTCTGCAATACCCGGCATGAAGTACGCGCGCTGACCGAACGGCTTGCTGAACGGGGCCACTCCGTACTGGCGCTGCATGGCGATCTCGATCAGCGCGAGCGCGAAGAGATGCTGCTGCAATTTGCCAACCGCAGCTGTGCAGTGCTGGTTGCCACCGACGTGGCAGCACGCGGGCTGGATATCAAGGACATGCCGGTGGTGATCAATTACGACATGGCTCAGAGCGCCGATGTCCATCTGCATCGTATCGGCCGCACCGGTCGCGCCGGCGGCACGGGCCTCGCGTGGACGCTGTGTACGCCTGGAGAGCGCCACCGGACCGCGGAAATTGAAGAGCGTCAGGGCACACCGCTGCACTGGCAGAAACCGGAACCGGGCGACGCCACACAAAAAGCCCTGACAGCCGGCATGGTTACCCTGATTATCGACGGGGGCCGACAGGACAAGTTACGCCCCGGTGATCTGCTCGGCGCACTGACTGGCGATGCCGGCCTGCCCGCCGATTCGATCGGCAAGATCGACATCTACGCAACGCGCGCCTATGTGGCCATCAGGCAGCGCTCGGCAAACCAGGCTCTGCGCGCGCTCGGTGCCGGGAAAATCAAGGGCCGCCGCTTTCGCGTACGCCGGCTGGCCTGAGGTTTTCAGCGCAGCGCGGGTATCACCCGCTCGCCGATCAACCGGATACCGTGCGCCTGGTGATTTTTCAGCTCCAGGGACACCTGGGTGCAGCCAGCCTCTTTTAGTTCCAGCAGATGTCCGATGACATGGTCCATGTCATTCGTCGTGCCGGTGAGCGTCAGATGATCCACGCACATATCCAGCAAGCGATCGGGAAGGCCCTCGACCGAGTGTGCGTTCTTCGCGGCCATGGCGTAGATCCGGGGGATGTATTTGAGAATCACCGCGAAGTCGTCCGCATTCATGAACTCGCGCATCATGTATTCGCGAAAGATCGCGCGGAAACCGATCCAGCGTTTTGCCTCGTGGCGCGCCTCCTGCAAGTCGTCGTAGACATACCAGGCCATGAAGTTATTGAAATGGAAGGCCGCCGGATCGCGACCAAACTCCTGAAGGTGTCCATGTACGGCACCTACTGCGGCCCGGGTCAGGGCCGGCGACAGGTCGCTCATCATGATGCCGTCGGCAGCCCGCGCCGACATGCGCAGCATCTGCGGACGATTGGCTGCAGAAAAGACCGCAGGCGGCACGGCTGCAGTGATCCACTGCGGGTCGTAGTCGTTGATGCTGTACATCTCACCGTGATAGCTGAATGGCCGCCGCGTGGTCGCGCCCTTCACGATGTCGATCGCCTCACGCACGGCGCGTACCCGGCGATCACGGGGAATCTCCAGCGCCATCACCACCTCGCCGCCGCCACCGATGATGGCCTGCGCGCGGCCCGGACACAGCTCGTTCAGCGTCAATAGCGCCATGGCAATGCGGAAGGGATGCAGCTCGTAAGGAGTGAGCGCGATTGGCCCGAGGCGGATCCTGCTCGAGGCCCGCGCCAGCTCTGCCAGGTTGCCAAAAGGATCGCGGCCGTCCAGATAGCTTGCACACCACACCGCATGAATGCCGTGGTGCTCCGCCAGCAGCCCCAGTTCCGTCAATCGCGCTGAGGGCAGCTGCGAATCAAGGACGATATCTATATCCATCGATCGACGCGCTCAGATCCGCTTCCAGCTGCGCAGCGCCTCGCCATAGAGTTTGTCGACATGCTCGAAGATTCCAGGCGCACCCTGCTCCAGCAGCGCCCGGTTGGTTTCGGGGAATACGTCCCGGCCACCCTCCGCTGGCAGCTGCCGGGTGGCATCGATCACGATCTTGCTGGTCCGCGTGTACTTCACCTGGCTCGGATCAGTCTGCAATCCAAAGGCATCCTCGATGATCTTGCTGGCCGGGTACGGCTGCCAGCGTGAGCCGATGGCGAATATCACCTCACGTCGATCGAGGATGTTTACATCCTTGTCGACCACCACCACGACCTTGGCGATCGGATTGCGCTGCGCCACCTTGAGTCCGGCGGCGAGACCTTCGCCAGCTTCCTTCTTGTCGATACTCATGACCACAAAGCCCATCGTGTCCTGCGGGTTGGTGTAGGCGACGAAGTTCGGGATCTGCTTGCCAAGCAGGACGCTGTACATCGCGTCCATCGGTGCGGTCACGCTGGCGCGCTGCATGCCGGTCATCGCATTCACGAACCAGGGGTCGCGACGGTGTGTGACCGTGTTGATGGTCATCAGGTAGTTGTCGTGTTTCACCGGACCGAGATAGCCGAACATCTCGCCGAAGGGACCTTCGTCCTCGAAGGGGCCATTCAGCTGCACCTCGCCCTCGATCACGAACTCGGCATGCGCCGGGATCAGAATGTCGGTGTCCTCGGAGCGGACCACGTCGATCGGCTTGCCGCGCATGCCACCGGCAATCGCCAGCTCATCCTGTGGCGCATCGGTAAAGCGTGGCGCCAGGCGCGTACCGCTCAGCAGCCAGACCATCGGATCCTGGCCCATCACGATCGAATACTTCACCACCTTCTCGCCGCGCTTCTGTGCGGCCTTGAGGAACTTGTCGCCGGTCTGGTTGGGTTCGATGTTGATGCCGAGTGTGCGCGGCCCCTTGATCTCGCAGCGGTAGGTGCCGAAGTTTGGTCCCAGCTTCGGATCCACCATGAAGTGCGAACCGGTATTCACGTAACGGCCACCGTCGGCCGGGTTGGTCTTGAGGAAGGGAAATTTCAGCAGGTCAATCTCGTCACCCTTCAGTATCACCTGCTTGCACGGCGCCTTGTCGCGCGCGATTTCGGTCGGCGGAATCTCGGGATACTTGCCGCCGTTCTTCGCCAGCATGTCCTTCAGCCAGGCCATGGCGCCGTTGTAGGTCGCGTAGTGATCGCCCGGCACCACCGGCAGGTTCCAGACGATCGCATCGGTGTTCCAGTGACCATAGAGGTTGACCAGCACAGGCCCTTTCATCCACTTGCCGTCGACCTTGACCTCGTCAAAGACCATCGTCGGCGCGCCATACATGCCGTACTGGTCGGTGGCCCGGAAAAACAGGCCCGGAATCTCGTACTGGTCCTGATCGATGCGATCAAAGCGCATAAGGAGGCCGTTGGCTTCAAGCGCCGCAACCCAGTCGCGCATCGAGTCGAAGGGTGCCATGGGCGGTGGTCCCGAGCCTTTGCGCATGGTCCCGGCACTGGCCGCATAGACCGGTTTGCCGGCACCCGCCGCAAATGCCGCCAGCCCTGCGCCCGTTGCGCCGACGCCGGCCAGCAGGCTGCGGCGTGAAATTTCCTCGGCGGACGGCTCTTTTTTTTGCTCGGACATGGTCGGCTCCTGTTCACTGGCAGTCATGGTCAACTCATGAGCGGCAACGATACTTCACGAGGACAGCGCAAGCCATCTGGGAGACGGGGAGCAGTCCATGTACAGTTGGCCATCAAACGGACAAGCCCGGATGAATGATTCACCCTTGAAAAGTCGAGGCGGACTTCGGCGGATTGCGGATGCGGCACGCTACTCGCTGGCCGGCCTGCGCGCTGCGATAACCCATGAAGCCGCATTCCGTCAGGAACTGGCCGTGGGCGTGCCGTTGATTTTGCTGGCGCCATTCATTGCGCCCGACAGATGGGCAGCACTGGCGATGATCGGGAGCATCCTGCTGGTACTGATCGTCGAGTTGCTCAACTCGGGCATCGAGAGTGTCGCCGATGCCGTCAGTACCGATCACCATCCGCTACTGGGACGCGCCAAGGATCTGGGCAGCGCAGCCGTGATGCTCAGCCTGGCCATGGTCGTGGCGACGTGGATTGTGGCGCTGTGGCCTCCCTGATTCGGTCCGCAGCCTGCGCACTGGCGGGCAGAAATTCGAAATGTACAGCACGGGATCCGGGCCAGCCGATGCGCGGAAGGCCCGATGGGTGGAGCCCACGACGCTCAGGGTTGATTCTTCGCGCTGGTTGCCTGCTGGGCAAGCGTGGCGCAATAGTTGACACCGGCACCCGGCCGCTCACCCTTATAGAACACGCGATAGGGTTCGTAGTTGTCGAGGATTCCATAGTCGCCCGTGTACTGGTAGCAGTAGAAGTTCTCAAACACGAAGACGCGGGGCGGAAAATACGTGAGACTGGAAAAGGCCAGCATCAATACCGCATAGGCTGTCGCCACATGTGGCGTCTTGACGGTGCATATCGACGGACTGGAGAGAATCAGCCAACTGGCAATCTGACCGGCCGAAATGCCGGCCACCATGATCGTCAGCATCACGGCGAGGCTGGGCTTTGCACCCGTGCTCTCCACGTATTGCAGGTAGGAAAAATAGACCACGAGGATGAGCAGCGGCGTCAACGCCAGCGCGACGACCTTGCCGAGCCAGTAATGGTGCGCGATTTTCCGCGTATAGGTGTACTGGACGATTGCAAACAGCAGCCCCGGCCAGAAGTACATCTTCGTGTGTTCCCATGCACTCTCGTTCACGGCTGCCAACAGGGCCATCGGACGCCAGTATTCGCTGAGCTCAAACGCGAAGTGCAGCAGGGAACCAGCCAGCGCAACCCAGAAGATACAGCCGACTTCCCACAACAACAGCTTGTGACGTGCGGACATCAGACAGGTCTCCCCGTGAGCGGTACGGCTCACACCATACCGAGAACAAACCAGCTGCCGATGCCGGCGATGCCGCCACCGATCAGCCGCAATACCAATTTGCCGCGGGCATAGTGCCGGGGCACATCACCGATGATGACTCCCAGCACGTGCAAGGCCGCTGTGCCGCAAAGAAAACCGGCCGCATAACGCATCGGCTCGGCAACGCGGGGCATTTCTGCACCGTGCGCATAGCCATGAAAGATGGCAAAGAAACCCACCGCAAGCATCGCAAGCATCAGCGGCAGGCGGCGATCGGCGGCAATGGCAATACCCAGTACCAGAACTGAAAAGGCGATACCGGCTTCGACTGCCGAGAGAGGCACTCCAAGCAAACCGAGTAAACCGCCAAGGCCCATCACGACGACAAAAGTTGCCGGCACCGTCCAGATCGCCCGGCCACCGATCTGCGCGCTGAGAATGCCCACGCTGACCATCGCCAGAAAATGATCCGGACCCAGCACCGGGTGGGTGAGACCGCCGATAAAGGAGCCGAGTGGCAGGCTGCTGGCCTCGTGCGCGAGAGCGAGGCCAGGCAGAGCGCACAGGACTGCTGGCAGCAGGTAACGACTGATCAGGGACATGAGTGAAAGCGATCCTCAGGAACGGTTCTTGAAAAAATCGACCAGCATGGCGTTGACCTCATCGGGCTTGTCATAGACCGCCGCGTGACCGGCGCCGGGCACGATCTCGACGCGCAGGCCCGGCATCAGGCTCGCAGCTCTCTTGCCAACCTTGTGCGGGTCATATAGCACTTCCTGTTCACCAAATACCAGCAGCCCTGGCGAAGCAAAGCGGCGGAGCAGCGCTTTCGGTTCCGACATGAAGAATTTTCCGAGCACCTTGAGAACCTTCCACTTGTCGACACGACGCGTGCGTTCGTCATAGATTCCCAGTGACCAGTCTACGCGATAGTGGCGGGTGCACAGCGCCATCGCCCGGGCGAGCGTGCGATCGAAGGTACCAAAGGATCCGCCGGCGCTCTTTGACGACACCGACTTCGCAGTGAGGTCGTCCTGCAGGGC
>CAYJPG010000083.1:0-12979 GCA_964371995.1 uncultured Chromatiaceae bacterium
TCGCCGACCTGCCCAGCCCGCCGCCGCCGCCGCTTGGTGCAGCCGGCAAACCGGCGACGCTCGACGCCCTCGCGGCGATATTCCCGCCCGGACTGTTTGAGCAGGAGGTCAGTGCCGAGCGCTGGATCCAGATTCCGGATGAGGTGCAGGATATTTACAAACTCTGGCGCCCGAGCCCGCTGTATCGGGCGCATCGCCTGGAGCAGGCGCTGAAAACCCCGGCCCGGATCTACTACAAGAACGAATCAGTGAGTCCGACCGGCTCACACAAGCCAAATACCTCGATTCCCCAAGCCTATTACAACAAGCTCGCCGGCATCCGGCGGCTCGCGACCGAGACCGGAGCCGGGCAGTGGGGCTGTTCACTGGCACTTGCCGGTCAGCTGCTCGGGCTTGAGGTCCGCGTCTATATGGTCAGGATCAGCTATGAGCAGAAACCATACCGGCGCTCGATGATGCAAACCTGGGGTGCCGAGGTCTTCGCCAGTCCGACCAATTTGACGGCGGCGGGAAGACAGATCCTGCAGAGGAATCCTGACACCCCCGGTTCGCTGGGGATAGCCATCTCCGAGGCGGTCGAGGAGGCGATCGGCCGCTCCGACACCAACTATGCGTTGGGCTCGGTGCTCAACCACGTGATGCTGCACCAGACGGTTATCGGTCTGGAGGCCCGCAAGCAGATGGCGCTCGCGGATGACTACCCGGATGCCGTATTCGGCTGCTGCGGTGGTGGTTCAAATTTTGCGGGTATCGCTTTCCCGTTCTTTGCCGACAAGGCCGCAGGGCGCGAAATCCGCCTCGTGGCTGTTGAACCGACTTCCTGTCCGACGTTGACCAAGGGCATCTACACCTATGACTTCGGCGATGCTACTGGCCTGACGCCACTGCTGAAAATGCATACCCTCGGCCACGATTTCGTGCCGCCGGGTATCCATGCCGGCGGGCTGCGCTACCACGGTGCTTCACCGCTGGTCAGCCAGCTGGTCGATGCCGGGCTGGTTGAAGCTGTGGCCATTCCGCAGCTGGAAACCTTTGAAGCCGGCCTGCTCTTTGCGCGTACCGAAGGAATCGTGCCAGCGCCTGAATCCACGCATGCCATCGCTGCCACGATCCGTGAAGCGCGGCGCTGTGCGGAAACGGGGCAGAGTCAGGTGCTGTTGCTGAACCTGTCGGGTCACGGCCATTTCGACATGAGCTCCTATGACCGTTACTTTGCCGGGGAACTGCGCGACTATGACTATCCTGCGGAAGCAATCAAGGAATCCTTGGCGCATCTGCCCAAGGTTGGCTGAGTCCCTGCGGCCGGTCAGTCCCGCGGCTGCGTGGCCGGATCCGGAAAGAGGGTGGAGCTGTACCCGAAGCGGCTGAAATCGCGGATCCGCATCGGGTACAGTTTGCCGATCAGGTGATCGCACTCGTGTTGCACGACGCGGGCGTGAAAACCCTCTGCGACGCGATCAATGGTCTGGCCCTGCGCATCGAAACCCCGGTAGCGAATACGGCTGAAGCGGGGCACCACGCCGTTCATGCCGGGTACTGACAGGCAGCCTTCCCAGTCCTCTTCTTCCTCCGGTCCCAGCGGCTCGATCACCGGATTGATGAGGATTGTTTCCGGTACCGCGGGTGCATCCGGATAGCGGTCGTTGCTGTCGAAGCCCATGATCACGACAGCCAGATCCACACCGATCTGTGGAGCGGCCAGGCCAACCCCGTCTGCAGCGGTCATCGTTTCGAACATGTCACGGATCAGTTCATCCAGCGCAGGCACGCTGAACTGAAGGACCGGTTGCGCGATCCGGAGCAGTCGCGGATCGCCCATTTTCAGAATTTCACGTATGGCCATGAGTTTTGCTTTCCGCCAGTGGTTGCCGGTTCAGCCAGTCCCGCACCACGGTTACAGACTCCACATCGGCATACTTCAGCATCAGGTCGCAGAGGCTGGCGAAGTGCGGGATCTCGTGTTTGTCCGCCACGCACTCCTCTACGACGATCACCCGGTAATTGCGCGACAGGGCATCGACGGCGCTGGCACGTACGCAGCCCGAGGTACTGCCGCCGGTCAGGATCACGGTATCGACGCGGTGCCAGACCAGTAGCGAGGCGATTGGCGTTTCATGAAACACGCTCGCCATGCGCTTGTTGAAGATCGCATCGCGGCAGAGATCGACATGCAGCCGCGGATCCAGTTTGGCGCGCTCCGAGCCGACCTTGATATTCTGCAGGGAGTCCGGCGTATCAGTCCGCGTTCCCCAGACGCCGGCATCGTCAGCACTGTCCATGTAGGCCACACAGGTCCAGATAACCGGCATGCCGCGGCTGCGGGCGAGGGCCGCCAGTTCGTCGATCAGCGGGAGCTGGCGCGGGTCGGTCTGATAAGCGGTTTTGAAAGCAGCCAGATCAGTATAGGCACGTTGCAGATCGATATTAATCAGCGCTGCACGCTGGCCGAAACCGAACTTCGCCCGGTTCGGATTGGCTTTTATCTGCGCCCAGTACTGCCTGGGGCTTAGATCCGAAGTTTCCATTACGGGCATGGTGGCACAGCGACTCGCGCGGGATAATGAGACTTGGCATAGTTTGCCACAGGGGTGCGACAGGCGATGGACAGTAAGGCGATCGACTCGCTGGCCGGACAGCGCGGGGTGCGGAGCTTCTATACCGACCTCGTTGCTGATTCGCAGTCAGTGCGAATTTGCACGGGTCTTTCATGTCATCTGGCCGGCGCCCGTTGCCCTGATGACACTGAGCCGGATCAGCCTGTGCGGCCTGTTCAATGTCTGGGGTACTGTGATCGTTCACCGGCGCGTCTGACGCCGGACGGTCAGGTGATTCTGACGCCCGGCAGTGGACCGGTATCGATCCGGAACGTCGCAGGTGAAGCGATCGCCACCGCCCGCATCGGCAAGGGCGACTACTCTGAGCTTGCACGCGCACAGGAAGCAGGCGTCTACCGGGCACTTGCCGCAGCACTGAAGCGGACCCCCGGAGAGGTACTGGCTGTTGTTGAAGAGTCCGGTGAACAGGGGCGGGGCGGTGCCGGTTTCCCCACCGGGCACAAATGGCGTCTTGCCGCCGAGGCGCAGGGAAAAGAGCGCTATGTCGTTGCCAACGGCGACGAAGGCGATCCCGGTTCATTCATCGACCGGCTGCTGCTTGAGTATGACCCCCACGCGATACTTGAAGGCATGGCGTTGTGTGCCTGGGCGATCGGCGCAAGCGAAGGGCAGGTCTATATCCGCTCCGAGTACCCGGCAGCGCAGGTAAAAATGCAAGCCGCTATAGTACAAGCGCGTACTGCAGGCCTGCTCGGCACCGATATCTGCGGTGCCTCGTTCAGCTTTGACGTGCATGTCGTTAGCGGGCATGGCAGCTATGTCTGCGGAGAAGAGACCGCACTGCTCAATGCCATCGAAAGGCGACGTGGCGAAGTCCGCGTGCGGCCGCCGTACCCGGCAGTACAGGGGCTGTATGGACAACCAACTGTCGTGAACAATATCGAGACACTGGTCAACATCCCGTGGATTCTGGAACGGGGTGCCGCGGCCTTCCGGAGTCTGGGTACGCCGGCCTCGCCCGGCACCAAGGCCTTTTGCTTCAATCAGGGTTTCGCCCGACCCGGAATTGTCGAAGCCGAGTTCGGACTGTCGTTGCGCGAACTGGTAGAAACCCATGGCGGCGGCGGACGGGATGGAATACCGCTCGCGGGGATCGCGCTCGGTGGCCCGATGGGCAGCATCCTGCTGCCGGAAGAGTGGGACGTATCGATCGATTATCCGGCGCTTGCGAAACGCGGTATCCAATCCGGTCACGGCGGGCTGGTCGCGCTACCTGCCGGAAGCGACTGGCGGCAACTGATGGTTCACTGGCTCGAATTCATGGTTGCCGAATCGTGCGGCAAATGTGTGCCCTGCCGTCTGGGCTCGGCCCAGGCACTGGCGCTGGCGCAACAAGCTGACACTGGCGAGGCACACCGCCGACTTCCGGCGTTGCTGGATCTGATTGCCAGCACGAGCCTGTGTGGCTTCGGGCAGTCCATACCGGCACCGGTCGAGCGGCTGCGTGCACTGGCACAGGCTGCTGGAGCATGCCGATGACGGACAAGCTGCTGATCGACGGCATTGACGTGGCGTTTGCACCCGGCGAGACCCTGCTCGATGCGGCACGTCGCGCCGGTATCGGCGAGCGCATTCCCACGCTGTGTCACCTGGCCGGCTCTGCACCGGAGGGCGGATGCCGGCTCTGCCTGGTGGAGGTGGAGGGCAGGGAACGACCGGTCGCTGCGTGTCATTCAGCGGCCGAGAGTGGCCAGGTCGTCCGGACGTCGAGCCCGCGTCTGCATGAACTGCGGCAGGGGCTGCTGCAGCTCTGGGCAGATGCTGTGCCCGCAGGAGCAGTGGAGTCTGCTTCCGGTGGGCATCAGCGCCGGGACTTCGCAGACTTGCTTGCGCAATACCGTGTCAGTCCGGCCACGGTGGTCCCATTGACCGCCACGTCGAATGCCATCCACCCCTATCTGCGTTTTTCAGCCGAGCGCTGTCTGGTCTGCCGACGTTGCGTGCAAGTCTGCGCCGATCTGCAGGGGCAGTTTGTGTATGGCATCGGGCAACGCGGCCCGGATACCCGATTGCTGTTCGGTGTCGACGAAAATTTTGATACCTCAGCCTGTGTCAGCTGTGGTGCCTGTGTCGAGGTTTGTCCCACCGGGGCGTTGTTCGATCTGGATCGTGAGACGACGGCAACAGGCGGCGTGGCGTCACCGGTCCGCTCGGTATGCGGCTATTGCGGCGTCGGTTGCAACGTCGACGTCACCGCGTCAGAAGGCCTGGTGACCCAGATCAGCGGTACGCCGCAGGCTGCCGTGAACCGCGGCCACCTCTGTGCAAAGGGTCGCTATGCGCACGCGTGGCAGCAATCACGGGAACGCCTGACCACGCCTTTGCTTCGTGTCGATGGTGTCCTGACGCCGGTCAGCTGGCCGGAAGCCATAGCCTGGCTGGCGCAGCGGCTGACGGAGATTCGTGCCGCACACGGGCCCGATGCGCTGGGGGCGATGAGTTCCTCGCGTTCAACCAATGAGGCGGGCTATCTGCTGCAGAAACTGTTCCGCAGTGTGATCGGCACGAACAATATCGACTGTTGTGCACGCGTCTGTCATTCATCAACGGCGCTGGGTCTGCAAATCGCGACGGGTACAGGGGCTGCCAGTGCATCCTATGCAGATATTGAGCGTGCCCACATCATTATCGTGGCCGGTGCCAATCCCACTGAAGCGCATCCGGTCGTCGGCGCGCGCATCAAGCAGGCGGTAAGGCGTGGCGCACGCCTGATTGTCATCGACCCGCGCAGCATCGAACTTTGTGGCTGGGCTGATCTGCACCTGCAACTGAAGCCCGGAACGAATGTGCTGCTGTTCAATGCGCTTGCACGCGTGCTCATCGATGCGGGGCTGATCGACACCAGATACCTCCTCGAGCGCACCGAAGGGCTGGAGGTACTGCGGGATTTCCTGCTGGCATCCGATCCAGCCGATGCCGCGCGGGAAACCGGTGTTCCGCTTGAGCTGTTGCGTGCGGCGGCGCTGGCAATCGGTCAGGCCGGCATCGCTTCAACCGGCCGCTGTCTGTTTGTAACGGGGCTGGGCCTCTCGGAACTGACGCAGGGTACAGATTCGGTGATGGCGCTGTGCAATCTGGCCATGCTCACCGGCAGCATCGGCCGGCCGGGTGGCGGAATGCTGCCCCTGCGCGGGCAGAACAACGTGCAGGGCAATGCCGACATGGGCGGTATGCCGGATCGATTGACCGGCTATCAGCGCCTGGATGATCCATCCGTTCAGGTCCGGGTTGCGGCGGTGTGGGGCGGACCGGCACCAGCGACACCCGGCCTGACCATCCCGGAAATGTTTGACGCCGCGATCGCTGGTGGCATTCGCGGACTCTGGATCCAGGGTGAGGATGTTGCGCAGAGCGATCCCAATGAGCGGCATGTGCGGGCTGCGCTTGCTGCGCTGGACCTGCTGGTCGTGCAGGAGTTGTTTCTTTCTGAGACTGCACATTATGCTCACCTGATTCTGCCGGCTGCCAGCGTGCTTGAACAGGATGGAAGCTTCACCAATGGCGAGCGGCGCATTCAACGGGTACGTGCCGTTGTGCCGCCGCCGGGCGAAGCGCGGGCCGACTGGGACGCGACGCAGGCTGTCGCCAATGCGCTCGGTGCGAACTGGAATTACGCCGGTCCCGGCGCGGTCATGGACGAGATTGCCCGCATTGCGCCGACCCTGTTTGGCGGTGTGAGTTACTCGCGACTGGATGGCGACGGATTGCAGTGGCCGTGTCCGGACGCCGGGCATCCCGGTACAGCTACCGTACATGCGGATGGTTTTGTACGCGGCCGCGGTCGCCTGATGACGCTGCCTTATGTGCCGACAGGCGAGCAGCAGACCAATGACTATCCGTATCTGCTGATCACTGGCCGCGTGCTGCAGCATTACAACGTGGGCACGATGACACGCCGCACGCCACACCGCGAGCTGGAAGACGCTGACTATCTGGAAATCAATCCGCTGGACGCAGCCACAGCAGACATCGAGGATGGCATGCGAGTAAAGGTATGCAGTCGTTACGGTATGGCTGTCGTTCGTGCGCGCATTACCGGGCGCGTGACACCAGGACTCCTGTTCCTGTCATTTCATTTTCCGGAAACGCACACTAATGCGCTGACCAGCCCCCGGGGCGATCCGGAGTCCCGGTGTCCCGAATACAAGATAACGGCCGTGCGCATTCAGGCTGTGACCGACGAGGAGCTGCTGACAACATGAGCGAACAGGACCGCAGGATTTTTGAGCGACTCTATGCGCGTGCCCATCGCGCGGAAGATCTGCCCTGGCATGAGGCGGAACCGCCTGCACTGCTGGGCAGGGCATTGCAGGCGCGGAAGTCACCGGGCAGGGCACTGGATCTGGGCTGCGGTGCCGGCACCTATTCGCTGTGGCTTGCAGAGCGCGGTTACAAGGTGACTGCTCTCGACTTCATGCCGCAGGCGGTACGCCTGGCCGGTGAGCGGGCAAAGCAGGCGGGGCTCGATGTGACCGTGGCGCAGGGCGATGTCACGTCTGATGCGACCCGGCTTGCACACCCCGGACCCTTCGATGTGATTCTCGATGTCGGATGCCTGCATGGCTTGCCGGATGCCCTGCGTCCAGGCTACAAGCGGCAAATCCTGTCCTGGCTGGCCCCGGACGGCGACTACATCCTGCTGCATTTTGGCCGTCGTGGCTGGTGGGATCGCTGGCCGATTGGTCCGCGACGGATCAGCCGTGCGACGCTTGGCCGCTACTTCGCACCGGAATTGGAAGAAACCGCCTGCGACCCGAAAATCAGCCGTGGCATGCCGCTGTTCATGGGTGGCAGTGCCGAGATAGGTCGTTACTGGTTCAGACCTAGCCGGGCACGTACTGCTGCGGGCGACACCCCGGACGCGCGTAAAGCAGCGAGCGTCTGAGCCTGGTCCCTTTTCGCCAGACGACGCCCGCCGTCATCGCGAATCAGACGGTGATGGCGGTAACGTGGCGCCGCGAAACCCAGCACGGCCTGTAGTAGCCGCTGGACGTGGGTTGCTGTAAACAGGTCCTCACCCCGGGTTACGAGTGTCACGCCCTGATCATGGTCGTCGATCACGACAGCCAGATGATAGCTGACGCCGACATCACGACGCCCCAGCACGATATCGCCGAGTATCCCGGGCTGCGGTGCGATCAGGCCGGTCTGTCCGGCCCCGCCGCGGCCGGTTTCCAGAAAGCCATTCAACGGTGCGGCAAGAGTTCCCAGGCAGGCTGCAATATTCAGACGGACGGCATGTGGCTCGCCGGCTGCGAGCCTTATGGCTCTCTCGCTTTCATCGAGTCTCCGGCAGGTGCCCGGATACAACGGCCCCTCGGGTCCTTGTGGCGCGGACTGCATGCGTGAAATTTCATCGGCGATATCCCGACGCGTACAGAAACAGGGGTAGGTCAGGCCGCGGGCGGTGAGGGCAGCAATTTCGCGGCGGTAATCAGCGATACGTTCTGACTGGTGCCGTACCGGGCCGTTCCAGTCGAGCCCGAGCCAGTTCAGCTCATCGACAATCTGCGCGGTGTATTCCGGCCGGCAACGGCCCGCATCGATGTCTTCGATGCGCAGCAGAAAACGGCCGCCGGTGTCCTGGGCCACCGCATGCGCCAGCAGCGCCGAATAGGCGTGCCCGAGATGCAGACCGCCCGTGGGACTCGGCGCAAAGCGTGTGATTTCGGGTATTGCCATGGCAGCCGATTATGCCGCGCTGTTACATAAGCTGCTGCTATTGCACGATCCGGCTCCCACACAGGAGCCCGGTTGTTCTACTATCGAAATCATGTATCAGTCCCGCCAGTTACCGATCCACCTGTACTTTGCCGTACTCGCGCTGCTTCCCGCTGTCGCTGCAGCAGACTATCGGGCAGATATCGGCTATACAAAGCTGCAGCAGCAGCTGGGTGTGGCAACCCCGGATGGCACAGGGATATGGGTTACCCAGGTGGAGGGCAGTACGCAAGTCAACGGCCAGGAAGTCTGGTTCCCTGATCCGGCCAATGCCGAGTTTGTCGGCAAGACAATCAGCAATGCCTCCGGCGCCCCGGCCGGGCTTTATTCCAGTCATGCCACCAGTGTCGGAGGCAGTTTTTACGGCAACATGCGTTCGATCGCGCCGGGCGTCAGCAATATCGCAGCCTTTTCCGCCAACGACTGGATGGGTGGTGGCGCACTTCTTACGATCCTGGGGAACGGTGGCAGCCGGCCGCTGTCTTCCACCAGCCGTGTGGCCAACCACAGTTATGTTGGCAGCGCACCGGGCGCCGAAAGCTACGTGCTACGACGCGTGGACTGGCTGGTTGAGACCGACGAGTATCTTCAGGTTGTGGGTCTGGGTAATGGTGCCGGCACGAGTTCTGTTGCCATGCTCGGCTCGGCCTACAACGTGATTGCCACCGGCCGTACGGATGGGCAGACTCAGGTTGGTTCGGTTGCGCTGGATGAAACATACACAGCCGGACGTACTCGCCCGGATCTGGTTGATCCATCGGACTACACGAGCACGGCTGCGCCGCGCGTCGCTTCAGCCGTGGCCATGCTGGCGCAGGCAGGGCACGACAACCCGGCATGGTCGAGTGATCCGGTCAGCACGAGCGTGACAAACCGCGCCGGGATCCTCGTCCGTAATGCAGAACGTTCAGAGGTCATCAAGGCACTGTTGATGGCGGGTGCTGATCGTGTCACGCATGACAGCACCTCCATCGATTTGCTCAATTACCGGTCCAGCAGTGCAGACCAGACGAGCAATGGCCTTGATCGTCGCTATGGTGCCGGTCAGCTGAATGTCTATAACAGCTACTGGATCCTTGCCGGTGGCGAACAGGGCAGCACAGAAGACGGCAATGCTGGCGGCAGCGTCACCAGTCGCGGTTTTGACTATGACCCCGCCTTCGGCGGTGCCTCAGGCAGCAATTCTGTGGCAACTTATCCGCTCCCCATCGATGTGAAGCCGCGCCTGCTGACAGCAGCACTGGTCTGGAATCTCGATATCAATGGCGGAACGGCAAATAACTTCAATCCCGCGGCGACGCTGCGCGACCTCAATCTGGAGGTAATCGATCTGGCTGTTGCCGGCAGTCCGGTAATCTCCGCTTCGCAGAGCACCGTAGAGAACACAGAGAATATCTGGATGATCGTTCCGGCTGGAGCGCATTACGCCTTGCGCGTGACGCGAGTGGGCTCATTCAAGTGGGATTACGGCCTGGCCTGGCAATTGCTCACCGATTCCGATGCCGATGGCGCTTACGACGCCCAGGACAACTGCATTGATGCCGCCAATGGTCCCATCCTGCCGGATGCGGGTGGCAACAGTCAGCTCGATACGGACGGCGATGGTTATGGCAACATCTGCGACGGCGACCTGGATAACAGTGGCGGTATCGTAAATTTTGCCGATCTGGCCGCCTTTAAAGCGATGTTTGGAACCCCGAATGCGAATGGCGATCTCAATGGCAGCGGCGGAATCGTCAACTTCGCCGATCTGGCCCGCTTCAAGGCCCTGTTCGGCAAGGCTCCCGGACCTTCCGGAATCGCGCCCTGACCTCAGCGCATTCCCGGGCTCCGAGCGCACTTTGCTTTCTCCATGACTCGCAGCACATGGAGTCCTCACGGGCCGGCTCCCGGGCCTGCACCACCGCCACCGCCCGGCCTGCTCAACAAGCTTGGCCTCAACCTGTCGGTACTCCGTTACAGCGGGCGAGCCATCCGGCTGGTCTGGGAGACTAATCGCCAGCTTGCACTGGCGCTTGCCGCACTGACCGTTGCCACCGGCGTATTGCCGGCGGTTGCTGCATGGGTCGGCAAGCTGGTCATCGATGCGATCGTCCTGCAGATGGGCCTGGTCAAGGCCGGGGCTGCGCCGGTCTATCTGCACGTTCTGCAACTGGTTGTCCTTGAGGCGGCAGTCATTGCGCTGCTCGGCGCTGCACAGCGCGGCATCAGCGCCTGCCAGTCGCTCCTGCGCGCGCAGCTCGGTCAGCGCGTCAACGAGATGATTCTGGAAAAAGCCCTGACCCTGGATCTGACGCAGTTTGAAGATGCCGGATTCTACGACAAGCTGACCCGTGCCCGGCGCGAAGCATCCAGCCGGCCGCTCAGCCTGGTGATGCGCAATTTCGGACTGTTCCAGCAGCTCGTGTCGCTGGTGAGTTTCGGCTTCTTGCTCGCCCAATTCTCGCCCTGGGCCATGGCACTGCTTGCCTTCGCGGGACTGCCTTCATTTGTGGCCGAAACCAAGTTCTCCGGAGATACCTTCAGGTTATTCCGCATCCGCGCGCCTGAAGCGCGGCTGCAGTTCTATCTGGAGACCGTCCTTGCGCGGGACGACAACGCCAAGGAAGTACAACTGTTCCAGCTCGGTCCGCTGCTGCTCGGTCGCTACAAACAGATCTTCACGAAGATCTACAGCGAGGACAAGGCACTTACCCTGAAGCGCGAAACCTGGGGCCTGCTGCTCAGTCTGTTTGGTACTGGAGTGCTCTATGGTGCCTATGGCTGGATCGCTGTCAGCGCTGTTCAGGGGCTCATCACTATTGGCGAGATGACCATGTACTTGCTGCTTTTCAAGCAAGGACAGGGCGCGGTCTCCGCCAGCCTTGCATCGATTGGCGGGATGTATGAAGACAACCTGTACCTTACGAATCTGTATGAATATCTGGAGCAGGCACCGGTTTATCGCTGGGGGACGCTGAGCCACGGCCCGGATCGCAGCGACGGTGTGCGCTTTGAGCACGTGTCATTTACCTACCCGGGTGCGACCGCGCCGACGCTGAGCGATATCAACCTTCATATACGGCCTGGAGAAAGTCTCGCTCTGGTAGGCGAGAATGGAGCTGGTAAATCAACTCTTATCAAGATCTTATGTGGACTTTATCAACCTGATTCCGGGATCGTTTCGTTGCATGGGCTGGAGGTCCGTAAATGGGATCGCGAAGCGCTGCGCCGGCAGATTGCGGTAATTTTCCAGGATTTCAACCGCTATCAGTTCACGGTCGGCGAAAACATCGGCGCCGGTGACGTAGAAGCCTACACAGATGAAAGTCGCTGGGAAGCATCGGCGCGCAAGGGTATGGCCATGAGCTTCATTGACAGGCTGGAGCGGGGCTTTGCTACCCAGCTCGGCAGCTGGTTCCGCGGCGGCAAAGAGCTTTCCACCGGGCAATGGCAGAAGGTAGCCCTGTCGCGGGCCTTTATGCGGGTCTCGGCAGATGTGCTGATACTGGATGAGCCCACTGCTTCAATGGATGCTGCAGCCGAAGCGGAGCTCTTCGAATATTTCCGGGAACACACGGCGGGCCAGATGTCGATTCTCATCTCCCACCGGTTTTCTACCGTGCGTCAGGCTGACCGGATCGCTGTTATCGAGTATGGCCGCATCACTGAATACGGCACGCATGCCGAACTGCTGGAGATGAATGGCCGCTATGCCCATCTGTTCCAGCTACAGGCGCAAGGCTACCGCTAGCCGTGCGCCGGTTGGCGCCCGCGGCGCAGACCGGCTGCGAGCAGGATAACAAGCAGCAGCGGGTGCATCAGTCCACCGCCACCGCCGCCACTGGCAGCAGCTGCTACATTTACAGTGACCCCGGCATTGTCCTGGGCACCAACGTCGTCAGTAACCGTCAGCAGCACACCCACGGGCCCCGCGGCCAAAATCTGCAGCGTAGCCGTTGCGGCAGTGCTGGTACCGGTGATTTCTGCCGTGCCGCCCGACACGTTCCACGCATAGCCGGTGACACTGCGTCCGCGGGCCGCGGCGCTGGCAGAGCCGTCGAGAGTTATGGTTTCGCCAACCCTGGCATTGCCAGGATCAACAATGCGGGCAACAGGTCGCAAGGCCTCACTCACAGCTCCAGGCGCATCGGCCATTCCGGCGCCGCAGGTCGTGGCAGTGCAATTGCACTGCGCTGTCAGGCTGTCCAGGGCAGGGCAGGTTGGAATGGCCGGATCAGGAGCTGGAAAGGGCCGGGCGCCCGACTTGATGCGCGCAATCATCTCGTTGCTGCTCAGCTCGCTGTTTACTCCATGCATCAAGCCGGCGATGGCCGCAACGATCGGTGCCGAAAAGCTGGTGCCGATGCTGGCCCTGTAGGTATAGAGTCCGGGCAAGGTCAGTCCGGTGTTGGAAGTCGTGGTCAGCGCAAAAAGGCAGGGCTGTCCGGCACCGAGGTTGACACAATTGCCGGCCGGGGCGGCAATGCCGACTTCCGGGCCCAGACTGCTATAGCCAACCTTGCTGCCAACCTGTCGCAGGCCGGCTACAGCCAGTACGCCCGTACAATTTGCCGGCGTTTCCACGGCCAAGCCATCCGTGTTACCTGCAGCAGCCACCACCAGCACGCCAGCCGCAGTTAATGCCGTTATCGTCTGACGAT
>CAYJPG010000084.1:0-3621 GCA_964371995.1 uncultured Chromatiaceae bacterium
ATCCCGGGGTTTTCAAGAGGTCCAGCCATGCCTATTTTCGACTACCAGTGTGAAGCCTGCGGTCATCACTTCGACATCCTGCAAAAGGTCGGCGAGGGTGCGCTGCGCAAGTGCCCCGAGTGCGGCAAGCTCAAGCTGCGCAAGCTGCTGTCGGCGCCGAGTTTTCATCTCAAGGGCGGTGGCTGGTACAAGACCCCGCCCAGCGAGGGCAAGTCCGACAGCAAGTCAGAGGCCACGCCGAAGAAGGGCCACAACCTCGATAGCGACAAGGGCCATAGCCACGACAAGGGCCACAGTCATGGTCCGGGCGGCCATACGCACAGCCACGGCGAAGGCGGTCACAAGCACTGATTTTCGGGCACTGAGTTTCAGGTAATTTCGAGCATGCGCACGCACTATTGTGGCGACGTCAACGCCACAGCTATTGGTCAGCAGATCACCGTCGCCGGCTGGGTTCATCGCCGCCGCGATCACGGTGGTGTGATATTCATCGATCTGCGCGACCGCGAAGGTCTGCTGCAGGTGGTCTTCGATCCCTCCGCGCCGGTGGTCTTCGCGGCCGGCGAGAAGCTGCGCGGCGAGTACGTGGTGTCGGTGCGCGGCACCGTCCGCCACCGTCCCGAGGGCACCGTGAATACCAGGCTGGCCACCGGCGAAGTAGAGCTGCTCGCCACCGAGGTGACGCTGCTCAACAGTTCCGAAACCCCGCCTTTCCATCACGACGAGGAAGTCTCGGAAGAGCTGCGCCTGCGCTACCGCTATCTCGACCTGCGCCGCGAAGAGATGACGCAGCGCCTGCGGCTGCGTCACAAGGTAACGCAGGCCATGCGTGCCTTCCTCGACGGCAACGGCTTCATCGACATCGAGACGCCGATGCTGACGCGCACCACGCCGGAAGGCGCGCGCGATTACATCGTGCCGAGCCGCACGCATCCGGGTGAATTCTTCGCCCTGCCGCAGTCACCGCAGCTCTTCAAGCAGATCCTGATGATTTCGGGATTTGACCGCTACTATCAGATCGCGCGCTGTTTCCGTGACGAAGACCTGCGCGCCGACCGTCAGCCGGAATTTACCCAGCTCGATATCGAAACCTCCTTCATGGACGAAAACGCGTTCATGACGCTGATGGAAACGCTGATCCGTCACCTGTTCAAGGATGCGATCGGTGTCGATCTGCCACCCTTGCCGCGCATGACCTGGGCAGAAGCCGTCGATCGCTACGGCATCGACCGGCCGGATCTCAGCATTCCGCTGGAGCTGGTCGAAGTCGCCGACCTGATGAGCGGCGTCGAGTTCAAGGTCTTTGCCGGGCCGGCCGCTGATCCCGATGGTCGCGTGGCTGCGCTGAAGATCCCCGACGGCGCAAAACTCACGCGCAAGGAGATCGACGACTACACGGCCTTTATCACCCAGTACGGCGCCAGGGGTCTCGCCTACATCAAGGTCAACGAGATCGCGAAGGGCCGCGATGGCCTGCAGTCGCCGATCATGAAGTTCCTGCCCGATGCGACCGTGCAGGGGCTGATCGAACGTCTCGCGCTGAAAGACGGCGACCTGGTGTTCTTCGGTGCCGACAAGAAAAAAGTCGTCAACGATTCGCTGGCCGCGCTGCGCGTGAAGATCGGCCACGATCTGAAGCTCGCGAAGCCGGGCTGGCATCCGCTCTGGGTCGTCGACTTCCCTATGTTCGAATGGGACCCGAAAGAAAAGCGCTGGGGCGCGTTGCATCATCCCTTTACCGCGCCATCCATAGATGACATTGCGGCGCTGGAGAAAGAGCCGGGTAAGGCCCTCTCGCGCGCCTACGACATGGTGCTGAACGGCACGGAGGTCGGCGGCGGTTCAATCCGTATCCACACTTCGGCCATGCAGTCGGCCGTGTTCCGCATCCTTGGCATCACTGACGAGGAAGCTGAAAGCAAGTTCGGCTTCCTGCTGCGCGCGCTGAAGTTCGGCGCGCCACCGCACGGTGGCATGGCTTTCGGTCTCGATCGCCTGGTGATGCTCATGGCCGGTGCGAGCAGCATTCGCGACGTGATCGCCTTTCCGAAGACGCAGAGCGCGAGCTGCCTGCTCTCCGAGGCGCCGGGGCCGGTGTCGGCGCAGCAGCTGCGCGAGACCGGGATCCGCATCCGCGAGATTGCCAAGCCGGCAGCAAACTAGGCACGGCCGGTGGTGGACGTGCCCGCTGAAACCGTCGTCGTCATCCATGGCTTGTGGATGAATGGCGCCGAGGCGGGCCTCCTGCGGCATCGGCTCAGCGACGAGCACGGCTATCCGACCGAACTCTTCCAGTACGGCACCTTCGGTGCCGACTTCAGTACCAACGCCGATCGCCTGCGCGCCTTTCTCGACACCCTCAAATCGCCAACGCTGCATCTGGTCGGCCACAGCACCGGTGGCCTGATGGCGCTGGTTGCGCTCAAGCGCCGGCCGCTCGCCAAACCGGGGCGTATCGTGTGCCTCGGCTCACCGCTCCGCGGCAGCATGGCCGCCGACCAGCTGGCAAGGCTCGGCGAGCTGGGCGCGGCGGTCCTCGGCCAGACCGGTCGCGAGGGACTGCTCGGCCAGCTGCTGCAGCGCTATGACGGTGGCCGCGAGGTCGGTGTGATCGCCGGTACCATGAGCGTCGGTCCCGCCATGATGCTCGGGATATTGCCTGAGCCCAATGACGGCACCATCGCGGTGGTCGAGACCGAGTTGCCGGGTATCAAGGCGCATATGACCTATCCGGTGACCCATACCGGCTTGCTGATCTCGCCGGAAGTCGCCAGCCAGACGGCATTTTTTCTAAGACATGGCATGTTCAATCGACAGGGAAGCGCAGATGCCCAGATTCAGTGACAAGGTTGTACTCATCACCGGCGCGCTCGGCGGCATCGGTGCGGCAACGGTGCAGTGGTTTGCGAAGGGTGGCGCCCGTCTCGCGCTGACCGACATCAACAAGGCGGCGACCGATGTGCCTGCGGCCATCACCGCCGGCGCGGCCGAAACCGCGTTCTGGCCGGCTGACCTCAGCCAGCAGGCCGAGGTGGATGCGCTGTTCGCCAGCGTGATGGCGCACTACGGCCGTATCGATGTGCTGGTCAACGTGGCCGGCTTTGACCACGATGCCGGCGTGCCGCTGGAGAAAGTCACGCTTGAGCGTCTGCACAAGAACGTGGACACCAATCTCATCACCTGCTTCCTCTGCTGCCAGGCCGCAGCGAAGATCATGAAAGAACAGAAGGGTGGGGCGATCGTCAACATGAGTTCGCTCACCTGGCGCGGCAGCCCGATGCAGTTCAGCTACTCGGCCTCGAAGGGCGGTGTCTACGCGCTGACCCGCACGCTGGCGCTTGCGCTTGGCCGCGACGGTATCCGCGTCAATGCAGTCGCGCCGGCCATGATCGAAGTCGAGAGCATCACCAAAACCCTGCCGCCCGGGATGTGGGAGAAGATCAAGGCCGGCGTTGGCAGCGGCTATCCGCTCGGCCGCATCGGCCGGCCCGATGAAGTCGGCGCCGCGATCGCCTTCCTCGCTTCGGATGAAGCCTCGTTCATCACCGGCCAGATCCTCGAAGTGTCGGGCGGCGGGCGGCTGTAACTCGGAAAAATGCGGCCGTAGGAGCGGCTTCAGCC
>CAYJPG010000084.1:3631-8354 GCA_964371995.1 uncultured Chromatiaceae bacterium
GTGCCGCCCTCCGCCGGCGCCCCGGGCCGCTTGGATAGCAACCGTTTCAAATCGTAGAGGGCTTGCAGGGCCTGCTTCGGGCTCAGCTCGTCGGGGTTCAGGGCCGCGAGTGCATTGTGTAGCGGATCGGGTGCCTCGGGTTCTTCAGGGGCGCTGAAATCGAGCTGCTGCTGCGGGCCATGACGCGCCTTCTCGGTGGCGGACTGGTTTTCCAGATGGTGCAGATAGCGGCGCGCACGGCGGATCACCGCCGGCGGCACGCCGGCGAGTGCGGCTACCTGCAGCCCATAGCTCTGGTTCGCCGGTCCTTCCTTTACGGCATGCATGAACACCAGCTTGTTGCCGTGCTCGGTGGCGTCGAGGTGCACGTTGGCGCAGGCGGGCAGCTCTTCGCCCAGCGCGGTCAGCTCGAAATAGTGGGTGGCGAACAGCGTGAAAGCGCGCAGGCTCGTGCCGATGTGGTGTGCGGTCGCCCAGGCCAGTGACAAACCGTCGAAGGTGCTGGTGCCGCGGCCGATCTCGTCCATCAGCACCAGGCTGTTCGCGGTGGCGTTGTGCAGGATGTTGGCGGTCTCGGTCATCTCCACCATGAAGGTCGAGCGCCCGCCGGCCAGGTCGTCGGCGGCGCCGATGCGTGTGTAGATGCGATCGAGTGGCCCGATCTCGGCCGCTTCGGCCGGCACGAAACTGCCGATGTGCGCGAGGATCGCGATCAGCGCTGCCTGGCGCATGTAGGTGGACTTGCCGCCCATGTTTGGCCCGGTGACGATCAGCAGCCGTCGTCCGTCGTCCAGTTGCAGATCGTTCGGAATAAACGGTGTGTCCAGCAGCTGCTCGACGACCGGATGACGTCCACCGCGGATGCGCAGTCCCGGCGCGTCACCGAGTTCCGGCCGGCACCAGTTGAGCGCCTGCGCGCGTTCCGCGAGTGTGACCAGTAGGTCGGTCTCGGCTACCGCCGCCGCCATGCTGCGCAGTGCCGGCAACACGCCCATCAGCGTGTTGAGCAGGCCGCTATAGAGTTCCTTCTCGCGCGCCAGCGAGCGGTCACGGGCCGACAGCACCTTGCCCTCGAACTCTTTCAGTTCCGGTGTGATGTAACGCTCGGCGCCCTTGAGCGTCTGGCGGCGCTGGTAATCGTCCGGTGCCTTGCCGGCCTGGCCGCGGCTCAGTTCGATGTAGTAACCGTGCACGCGGTTGTAGCCGACTTTCAGCGAGGGTAGGCCGGTGCGCGCGCGTTCGCGGCTTTCAAGATCCGTGAGATAGCGGTCGGCGTGTTCGCTGATGTCGCGCAATTCGTCGAGATTTTCATCGTAGCCCGTCGCGATTACGCCACCATCGCGAATCAGCATCGGCGGATTGTCGATCAGCGCGCGAGCGAGCAGGGCGTGGGTTTCCGCATGGTCGCCGAGCTGTGCAGACAGCGAGCGCAGCAGCGGCGCCTCGAGTGCGGCGAGCTGCACCTTCAGTGCTGGCAGCAGCGCGCAGGCGTTGCGCAGCTGGGCCAGGTCGCGCGGCCGCGCCGAGCCGAGTGCGATGCGCGCGAGGATCCGTTCCAGATCGCCGATCGCCTGCAGTTGTTCGCTTGGCGGTTCCTGTACCGTCGTCCGCAGCGTGTCGAGCGCTGCATAGCGCTCGTTCAGGATCGCCCGGTCGCGCAGCGGCCGGTTCAGCCAGCGACGCAGCAGACGGCTGCCCATCGTGGTGCCGCAGTGATCGAGCACGCCGGCGAGGCTCGCCGCCGGATCGCCGCCGAGGCTGACTTCGAGTTCCAGGTTGCGGCGCGTGGCCGCATCCATCTGCAGCGCATCGCTGTGGCGCTCGGCGCTGATCGCTGTGACATGCGGCAGGCTGCTGCGCTGGGTGTCACGCACGTACTGCAACAGACAACCTGCAGCACGCAGGCCGTCGCCGAAATCGACGACGCCAAAGCCGGCCAGATCGTGCGTGCCGAACTGCGCGCACAGCAGCCGGGTCGCCGTCTCGGCATCGAACTGCCAGGGCGGCAGAGCGTGCGTTGCCGTGTCGCCTGTCTGCAGTTCGGCTGAGAGTCCTTCCTCGATCAGCAGTTCGGCGGGTTTGAGTCTGGCGAGTTCAGCCTGCAGGTCGGCAGCCGTCTCCGGTTCGGCGAGCAGAAAGCGGCCGGCCGAGAGATCCAGCCAGGCGAGACCGTGGCCGCGCGCGCTCCGGCACACTGCCGCCACCAGGTTGTCGCGCCGCGCTTCGAGCAAGGCCTCGTCGGTGAGCGTGCCCGGCGTGATGATGCGCACCACCTGTCGCTCGACCGGGCCCTTGCTGGTCGCCGGATCGCCGATCTGTTCGCACAGTGCCACCGACTCGCCGGCGCGCACCAGCCGCGCCAGGTACTGTTCCGCCGCGTGATAGGGCACACCGGCCATCGGAATGGCCTGGCCGGCCGTCTTGCCGCGCGCGGTCAGCGTGATGTCGAGCAGCTTCGCCGCGCGCCGCGCGTCATCGAAAAACAGCTCGTAGAAATCGCCCATCCGGTAGAACAGCAGGTGCTGCGGATGCTCCGCCTTGATGCGGAGGTACTGCTGCATGACGGGCGTGTGAGTTTCCATGCCGCAATTCTAGCTGGCCTGCGTCAAGGGGTGCGGGGCGGATCACCGGGTGCCGGGAACTGCCGCTATCATGGCCGCCATGCACATCCTGCACCTCGAAACCGGTCGCCACCTCTATGGCGGGCCGCGCCAGGTCATCGAACTGATGCGCGGCCTCGCAGCGCGCGATGTGCGCTCGACGCTCGCCTGTCCGACCGGCAGCGCGATTGCGGCGGCGGCAGCGGCGGCGGGTATCGAGGTCGTCACGCACGAGATCGGCGGTGACCTCGATGTGGCCTCGGTGTCTTTCCTGGTCGCGGAAGTGCGGCGGCTGAAGCCCGACCTGCTGCACGTACACAGCCGGCGCGGCGCCGACATCTTCGGTGGCCTGGCCGCAGCGGTGGCGCATATCCCGGCAGTGCTCACCCGGCGGGTGGACAGTCCCGACATGCCGCTGATCGGCACGCTCAAGTATCTGGCCTACGAGCGCGTCGTGGCGATTTCCTCGGCCGTGCGCGCGCAGCTGGAGAAGCAGGGCGTGCCGGCGACAAAACTTGCCACGATTCGCAGCAGCGTCACAGCCGCGGATTGTGCACCGGTCTGGCCGCGCGAACAGTTTCTCAGCGCGTTCAATATCGAGCATGGCCAGCGCACGGTGGCGATCGTCGCGCAGCTGATACCGCGCAAGGGTCACGCGCTGTTTCTCAAGGCCTGGCCGCTGATCCGCGACCAGTGTCCCGATGCCCGCCTGCTGATTTTCGGCAGCGGCCCGCTGGAAGCGGAACTGAAGTCGCGCACCGGCTGGGGCGGTACCACGACCTTCTGCGGTTTTCGCCCCGACCTGCGCGAATTCCTCGGCCACCTCGATCTGCTCGTCCATCCGGCGCTGCACGAGGGTCTCGGCGTGAGCCTGCTTGAAGCGCAGGCTGCAGGTGTTGCCATCGTCGCCTTCGCGGCGGGCGGCATACCCGAGGTGGTGGCCGATGGTGAGACCGGCCTCCTGGTGCCGCCCGGTGATACGGCAGCGCTCGCCGCTGCGGTAATCCGCCTGCTCAGTGATCCCAATCTGCGCCAGCAGTTCGGCGCAGCTGGCCGTAACCGGGTGCGGAGCCGCTTCGGGCCGCTGCAGATGGTGGACAGTTACATGGCCCTGTACCGACAAGTGCTGGCAGAGGAAAACGGGATGCAAAAATCGTGATACCCACCGAAGCGGATCTGGCCGCGCTGGTCGAAACACTCGCCGACCGGCTGGCTGCGCAGAATGCGCGCATCGCCACCGCCGAGTCCTGCACCGGCGGCTGGCTCGCCAAATGCCTGACCGACCGGGCCGGCAGCTCGGCCTGGTTTGAATACGGCTTCGTCACCTACGGCAACGCGGCGAAGCTCGCGCTGCTGGGCGTGGGCGAGGGCACGCTGGCCGCGCACGGTGCGGTCAGCGAGGAAGTGGCCGAACAGATGGCGATCGGTGCCCGGCTGGCGAGCGGCGCCGAGATCGCCGTGGCCATCACCGGCATCGCCGGGCCGGATGGCGGCAGCGCGGACAAGCCGGTCGGCACCGTCTGGCTGGCCTGGACCGGCCCCGGGCCGGTGCTGGAGGCGCAACGGCGCCAGTTCGAAGGCGACCGGGATGCGATCCGCCGCCAGTCGGTGGCCGCTGCACTCGAGGGCTGCATCGGCCGGCTCGCCAGCTGAATCGCAGCGAAGTGCCGGCTTTCGTGCGCCTGTGTGGGCGGGTGAACTGTGGAATAATCACCCCGGCTTCAACCGCAAACGGAATTACTCCATGGATGACAATCGCAAGAAGGCGCTGAGCGCCGCACTGGGCCAGATCGAACGGCAATTTGGCAAGGGTTCCGTGATGCGGCTCGGCGATTCCGGGGTGATCAAGGACATCGACGTCATCTCCACCGGCTCGCTCAACCTCGACCTCGCACTCGGCGTCGGCGGTGTCCCCAAGGGCCGCGTCATCGAGATCTTCGGACCGGAATCCTCCGGCAAGACCACGCTCACCCTGCAGATCATCGCTGAATGCCAGAAGACCGGCGGTACGGCTGCCTTTGTCGATGCCGAACACGCGCTCGATCCCGCCTATGCCCAGAAACTCGGCGTGAATATCGACGATCTGCTGGTCTCGCAGCCCGATACCGGCGAACAGGCGCTCG
>CAYJPG010000084.1:8364-12873 GCA_964371995.1 uncultured Chromatiaceae bacterium
CGTCGCTGCGCTCACCCCCAAGGCTGAAATCGAAGGCGAGATGGGCGATACGCACGTCGGCCTGCAGGCCCGCCTCATGTCGCAGGCGCTGCGCAAGCTCACCGGCAACATCAAGCGCTCAAACACCGCGGTGATCTTCATCAACCAGATCCGCATGAAAATCGGCGTGATGTTCGGCAACCCCGAAACCACGCCCGGCGGCAACGCCCTCAAGTTCTATTCCTCTGTGCGCCTCGACATCCGCCGCATCGGCGCGATCAAGCGCGGCGAGGAGGTGGTCGGCAACCAGACCCGCGTCAAGGTCGTCAAGAACAAGGTCGCACCGCCGTTCCGCGTGGCCGAGTTCGAGATCATCTACGAGAAGGGCATCTCCCGTGAGGGCGAGCTGATCGACCTTGGTATCAAGCACGGCATCGTGGCGAAATCCGGTGCCTGGTACAGCTACGAAGGCGACCGCATCGGCCAGGGCCGCGACAATGCCCGCGAGTTCCTCGTCGCCAATCCCGCGATGGCTGCCGAGATCGAGAAAAAGCTGCGCGCTGCACTCATAGTGAAAGTTGGCGATGCCGAGAAACCAGTGGTCGAGGCGGAAGCGCTCGACGAAGCCTGAGGAGACGACGCCGGGGGAAACGCCGCCTGAAGACGCCGACGGCCGGCCGCCGCAAGGTGGCCGCGCCGGCAGCTCCCCGCGCAAGATCGCCTTCGACATCCTCGCGCGTCGCGAACACTCGGTCTTCGAGCTGCGCGAAAAGCTCCTCGCTCGCGAGTTCCCGCCAGACGAGGTCGAGCAGACCCTCGACGCCCTGATCGCCGACGGGCTGCTCAGCGAGCAGCGCTTCATCGACAGCTTCCTCGCCAGCTACACCCGCCGCGGGCACGGCCCGCTCTGGCTGCGCGCCGAACTCGAACGGCGTGGCATAGCCGGCGCACAGGTCGCCGAGGCCCTGGCCGGGCACGAAGTCGACTGGCCCGCCCAGGCCCGCGCCGTCCGCGAAAAGCGCTTCGGGCCAGATCAGCCCGCCGATTACAAAGAACGCGCCCGCCAGTCCCGCTTCCTGCAATACCGCGGCTTCAGCACCGACCAGGTCCGCCAGGCTTTCGGCGGCGCCGACGAGGACTGAAAGCCCGAAGTTGCGATCAGCAGGCAGCGCAGGCAGAGCGGGCATGCGGGATACCCTTTGGTTGAGCCCCGCGGTCACGCGGGACCCCCTTTGGCACTACCGCGGAGTACCGCGGTGAGCGTTGCCAAATGGGGTCCCGCATGCCCGCTCATTCGGCCTTGGTGAGGCTCGCCCTTTCGACCTTGGTGACGTTCACCTATCCTTGCCGCTTTGCCCGCCCCGGAATTGTTCTCCATGGATACTTCGATCCTCCGCCAGCGCTTCCTCGACTACTTTGCGGCCCGTGAACACCGCATCGTGGCGAGCTCGCCGCTGGTCCCCGGCAACGACCCCACGCTGCTGTTCACCAATGCCGGCATGGTGCAGTTCAAGGATGTGTTCCTCGGCCGCGATCCGCGCAGCTACACGCGCGCCGCCACCGTGCAGCGCTGCGTGCGCGCCGGCGGCAAACACAACGACCTGGAGAACGTCGGCTACACCGCCCGTCATCACACCTTCTTCGAGATGCTCGGCAACTTCAGCTTTGGCGACTACTTCAAGCAGGACGCGATCCGCTTCGCCTGGGAATTCATCACCGTCACGCTCGCCATCTCGCCGGAGCGCCTGTGGGTCACCGTCTTTCGCGACGACCAGCAGGCTGCCGACATCTGGCTGAAAGAAATCGGCATCAATCCCAAGCGCTTCAGCCGCCTCGATGAAAACTCCAACTTCTGGTCGATGGGCGACACCGGTCCCTGCGGTCCCTGCTCGGAAATCTTCTACGACCACGGCGCCGACATCCCGGGCGGGCCCCCCGGATCACCCGATGAAGACGGCGACCGCTATGTCGAGATCTGGAACCTCGTCTTCATGCAGTTTGACCGCGCCGCCGACGGCAAGCTGACGCCGCTGCCCAAGCCCTCGGTCGACACCGGCATGGGCCTCGAGCGCATCGCCGCCGTGATGCAGGGCGTGCACAGCAACTACGATATCGACCTGTTCCGCCGCCTGATCGCGGCTGCCGCGGCCGTGACCAACACCACCGACCTGCAATCCACCTCGCTGCGCGTGATTGCCGACCACATCCGCGCTGCTGCCTTCCTGATCGTCGACGGCGTGTTGCCGGGTAACGAAGGCCGCGGCTATGTGCTGCGGCGGATCATCCGCCGGGCGCTGCGCCACGGGCACGAGCTCGGTGTCAGCGAGGCGTTTTTCCATCGGCTCGTCGAGCCGCTGGTAAAGGAAATGGGCGCTGCCTACCACGAGCTGCGCGAGGGCCGCCTGCATGTTGAGCGCGTGCTGCTCACTGAAGAAGAACGCTTTGCCGAAACGCTTGCCCAAGGCATGCGCCTGTTGCGCGAGGCGCTCGCCGAAACCCACGGCAAGCCGCTGGCCGGTGAGGTGATCTTCAGGCTCTACGACACCTACGGCTTTCCGGCCGATCTCACCGCCGACGTCGCCCGCGCGCAGGGCATTGCCACCGATATGCCTGGCTTTGAGGCCGCGATGGAGGCGCAGCGCGACCGCGCCCGCGCCGCACAGAAGTTCAACATCGCGCAGGAGGCCGGCACACGCGTCGAGGGCCACACGCAGTTCACCGGCTACGACCACCTCAGTGACAACGGCGCGGTCACCGCCCTGCTGAAAGACGGCAAGCCCGTCGAACAGCTCGCTGCGGGTGAGACCGGCGTGGTGGTGCTCGACCGCACGCCTTTCTATGCCGAGAGCGGTGGCCAGGTCGGCGACCGCGGCGAGCTGCGCCTGATCGGTGTGCGCTTCGTCGTCGCAGACACACGCAAATCCGGCGATGCCGTCCTGCATGTCGGTCGCATGGAGAGCGGCAGCATCAGTGTCGGCGATCAGCTCAGCGCACAGGTGGACGCCGCCGCGCGCGCTGCCACCACCCTCAATCACTCCGCCACGCATCTCCTGCACGCCGCGCTCCGCAAGGTGCTCGGCAACCACGTCACGCAGAAGGGCTCGCTGGTCGGCCCCGACAAGCTGCGCTTCGACTTCTCGCATTACGAAGCGCTGAGCGACGAACAGCTCGCGGCGATCGAGACGCTCGTCAACACCCAGATCCGCGCCAATGCCGAAGCGCGCACCCGCGTGATGAGCTACGACGAAGCCGTCGCCACCGGTGCCATGGCCCTGTTCGGCGAAAAATACGGCGACCGCGTGCGCGTGCTCTCCATCGGCAACTTCTCCACCGAACTCTGCGGCGGCACGCACGTACAGCGCGCTGGCGACATCGGCCTGTGCGATATCATCAGCGAATCAGGCATCGCCTCCGGCATCCGGCGCATCGAGGCCGTCACCGGCGAAGCCGCGCTGGCGCGCATGGTCGAGACTGAGCAGTCTCTCGACCGGCTGGCCGCGCTGTTTCGTACCGGCCGTAGCGACGTCGAGGCCAAGGTCCGCCAGGCCATCGAGCGCAGCAAGCTGCTCGAGCGCGAGATCCAGCAGCTCAAGGCCAAAGTCGCCGCCGGTGCCGGTGGCCGCGACCTCGCCGCCGAGGCGCAGACCGTGGCCGGCATACGCCTGCTGGTCGCCCGGCTCGACGACGGCACCGATGCAGCATCCCTGCGCGACACCGTCGACCGCATGAAAGACAAGCTCGGCAGCGTCGTCGTCCTGCTGGCTGCCGCCGAGGCCGAGGGCGGCAAGCTCAGCCTCGCCGCCGGCGTCAGCAAAGACCTCACGGCCCGCCTCAAGGCCGGCGAACTGGTCAATGCTGTGGCCGTCCAGGTCGGCGGCAAGGGCGGCGGCCGGCCCGACTTCGCCCAGGCCGGCGGCACCGACATCGCTGCGCTGGATGCCGCCCTGGCTGCAGTCCCGCAATGGCTGGAAACCCGGCTCAAACCCGCCGGCTGACCCGCCAGAAACTAATGAGCGCGCTTTAAGTACCTGAGCGGAAAGCATATTTAATGGCTTCCGCGCCCGTCCTGTGGTTATGATCGGGGCCGTCCGGCAGCTCAAAAACAAAAACGAGCCGGGCAGGGAGAAGATTCCATGCTCATCTTGACGCGACGGATCGGCGAAACCGTGGTCATCGGCAACGACGTCGATATCACCGTACTCGGGGTCAAAGGCAACCAGGTGCGCCTCGGGGTCAAGGCCCCGCGCGAAGTCAGCGTGCACCGCGAAGAAATCTACGACCGCATCTGCCACGAACAAAATGCCCAGGCCTTCCTGAAGCCCGTCTCCTCGTAGGAGCGCCCCTAGGAGCGGCCGTAGGAGCGGCTTCAGCCGCGATCCCCGCGCGATCCCTCGCGGTCTTTCTGCTATCCTCTCCGGCCCCGCAGACCTGCCTTCCTGCGGTCCCGATTTCCCGGAGAGGTGGCCGAGTGGCTGAAGGCAACGGTTTGCTAAACCGTCATACGCCCTAAAGGTGTATCGAGGGTTCGAA
>CAYJPG010000085.1:0-12722 GCA_964371995.1 uncultured Chromatiaceae bacterium
ACTTTACGCTGGACGAAAACTCTGGTGAAAGCGTTGACCTGGACCTGACCGGGGCGCGAGCGGGTCCGGCATCTGACCTCCTGGACTTTGATTTCGGTGAGATTGCTGGCACCGACGACACCGGAGTCGATGATACCGGCATGATGCAGACCGAGATCGCACCGGAACTGCAGGGCAACGAATCGCCAACCGTTGAGGCACCAGTCGGCGACCTTTCCCCGACCATGGAAACGCCCACCATTGAGACGCCGACCGTGGAATTCCGCGGGCCGGATGCGCCGACTGTAGAAACGCCAACGCTGGAGACGCCGGCGGCCGGTACCGTCGAGACGCCGACGCTTGAGAATGCCGCGATAACGGGATCGCGCGCCGGGCTGGCTGACTCGGAAGGCCATGACTATACGGAAGAGATCAATGTTGAGGATCTGGCCATCGATCTCACAGGGCTCGACGAAGCCGCGGGAGACATGGGTACGGGGCTGCACGCGGCGGTTGACGAAAGCCAGCTCGACGACAGCGCCGAAGGCGAAATATTTGATATCGGCGATGCTGATGCCGATGTTGACGAAGACCTCTCCGACATCCTGCAGAGCCTGGAAGGGGACGCAACCTCCGAGATGCGCAGCATGTCGCTCGACGAGGGGACGCTCGATCTGCCGGCGATCGGTACGGCAATGGAGAAGAGTGCTGCGAGCCGCGAGGCGAGCAGCCAATCGCCAGGTATCGACGATACGATCGAGCAGCCGCGGAGCGGGCTGGCTGGCAGCGCTCTCGGTGAGGAATCCGGCGAACTGAGCCAGGTTGATTTCGATATCGGCGCTGACGGGATTGAAGACTCCGAGCCGACCTCAGTCGTAACGCCACGCGGAGGTCGCGGGCCTGATGGACCGACCATGACCGAGGTCGGTACCAAGCTGGATCTGGCCAGGGCCTATGTTGATATGGGTGATCCTGAAGGCGCCCGCAGCATCCTCAACGAAGTTCTTGAGGAGGGCGACTCTTCCCAGCAGCAGGAAGCACGCAAGCTTCTGGACGAACTGGCCGACTGAGCCACAGCAATTCCGTGATCGCCCAGCGTCTTGCTGCCGGGGTTGAATACGACGGTAGTGAATTCTTCGGCTGGCAGGTCCAGAGCCACGCACGCAGCATTCAGTCCACGCTGAATGCTGCGATCAGTACCGTCGCCAACGAAGCCCTGACGACCGCTGCCGCAGGGCGTACCGATACCGGTGTGCACGCCTGCGGCCAGGTGGTGCATTTCGACTCCGCCGCCAGTCGTTCCGAATATGCCTGGTTGCGGGGTATCAACAGCAATCTGCCCGCAGACATCGCGATCCAGTGGGTCCGGGCCGTACCAGCCGATTTTCACGCGCGATACTCGGCGCTGGCGCGCACCTACCGTTACGTGATTCTCAATCGTCCGGTGCGTTCTGCGCTTGATCGCCACCGTACCTGGCAGTTGCGCACGCCGCTCGATGCCGGGCTGATGCAGGCTGCGGGCAGCTATCTGGTCGGCGAACATGATTTCTCTTCATTCCGTGCTGCAGGCTGCCAGTCAAAGAGTCCGGTGCGCAGGGTGGAGCATCTGGAGGTCGTCCGGCACGGTGATTACCTGGTTCTCGAAGTGCGCGCCAATGGATTTCTGTATCACATGGTGCGCAATATCGTTGGTTCGCTGGTCGGGGTGGGCAGTGGCGAAACGGAGATTGGCTGGATCAGCGAACTTCTGGCGCTCAAAGACCGGCGTGCGGCTGCGCCGACCGCGCCGTCATCGGGTCTTTTCCTTGCGGCCGTGCACTATCCGGATGCCTTCGGTTTCCCGCCGCCACCGTCCCGGCCGGTCTGGTCCGCCGATTGGCGTGATCGATGAACCGGACTTGATTATGATTCGCCCATGACCTGGTATGAAAAAGTCCTGCCCTCGCGGATCAAGACCGAGCGGCGTACGCGTTCAGTGCCCGAGGGACTCTGGATCAAGTGCCCTCAGTGCAGTGCACAGCTCTACCGTGCCGAGCTGGAGCGCAACCTGCATGTCTGCCCCAAGTGCAGCCATCACATGCGCCTGATTGCGCGCGACAGGCTGGCAGTTTTTCTCGACGCGGGGTCCGGAAAGGAGATCGGCGAGAAGCTCAGTCCGCAGGATCCGCTGCGCTTCAAGGACACCAAGCCCTATCGGGCGCGTATCGCGCAGGCACAGAAGGATACTGGTGAGCGCGATGCGCTGGTCGCGATGTCCGGTTTGCTCAAGGGACAGCCCATCGTTGTCTGCGCATTCGAGTTTCGCTTTATGGGCGGATCGATGGGCTCGGTGGTCGGCGAGAAGTTCACGCGGGCTGCCGCATACGGTCGTGACCACCGTGCGCCACTGGTCTGTTTCTCCGCCAGCGGCGGCGCCCGTATGCAGGAAGCCCTGTACTCGTTGCTGCAGATGGCCAAGACCAGCGGTGCGTTGGCCTCGCTCGCGGATGCGCGGGTTCCCTTTATCTCCGTGCTGACGGACCCGACCACCGGCGGGGTGTCGGCGAGCCTCGCCATGCTCGGCGATATCAATATTGCCGAGCCCAACGCCCTGATTGGTTTTGCCGGGCCGCGCGTGATTCAGCAGACCGTGAGAGAAACCCTGCCCGAGGGGTTTCAGCGCAGCGAGTTTCTGCTCGATCACGGGGCCCTGGACATGATTGTCGATCGTCGGCAGATGCGTGACGAGATTGCGCAGCTGCTCGCCAAGCTGCTCAAGCAGGCCCCGCCCGCTGTCGATCTGCCGGCCTGAGGCCTGATGCCGACGCGAACCCTTGCGGAGTGGCTCCGGTGGCAGGAGTCGCTGAGTCCACACGCTGTTGAGCTCGGTCTTGAGCGCGTCGGCGCAGTGCTGGAGCGCCTTGACCTGGAACCGCCGGCCGGCCGTGTGGTGACCGTGGCCGGAACCAATGGCAAGGGCACGACCGTCACCCTGTTGCAGGACATGCTGCTGGCGGCCGACCGTCGCACTGGCCTCTATACCTCGCCCCATCTGGTGCACTACAACGAGCGTATCCGTATCTGTGGCGAGCCTGTCTCCGATGCCGGACTGGTGGACGCGTTCGAGCGGGTCGAGGCGGTGCGCGGCGATGTGCCACTGACCTACTTTGAATTTGGCACGCTCGCAGCGTTCAATTGTTTTGCGCAAGCGCACTGCGACACGTGGATTCTGGAGGTCGGTCTGGGCGGCCGTCTGGACGCTGTCAACGTGCTGGCGGCGGATCTCGCGCTGATAACCACGATCGCGCTCGACCATCAGGACTGGCTGGGTGAAACGGTCGAGAAAATTGCGGCCGAGAAGGCCGGGATCATGCGACCGGGCCGCCCGACTTTCTATGCGGACCAGCCGGTGCCGGTTGCAATCGGGGATCATGCGGCGGAAACCGGTGCACCGCTGGCGGTCCTGGGCAGTGACTTCTCTTATCGTACCGACAGCGAGACGAGCGCTGATGGCCGGTGCAGCTGGTCGTGGCAGGGCGGGGCCCGACGCATCAGGGGACTCATAGCGCCGCGATACTGGTCGGCTGCCCAGTACCGCAATGCCAGCCTGGTACTGGCAGCGCTGTCTGTACTCGAACCCCGATTGCTGGCCGAGGTCGCTGCACTGAACGCCGTGTTTGTCCGTTCCCGCCCGGACGGCCGTTTCCAGCAGGTACGTGCGACGCATGAATGGATTCTGGATGTGGCACACAATCCGCAGGCAGCAGCTGTGCTCCGCGCGCAGCTCGAGAACCTGCCGTGCGCTGGCGAAACGACCATCGTGACGACACTGCTGGCTGACAAGGCGGTAGCGCCCTTTGTGGCTACGCTGGCACCGCTTGCCACGCGCTGGATCGTGGCTGGTATCGACGACCCTCGGGCCAGCAGCAGCGAGCGCATAGGCGCGGGAATGGCAGCTGCGGGGATCGATGTGTTTGAGTATGCAGTGACGCCGGAGGCAGCATTCGCTCTGGCTGAGCGCCTGACGCCGCCGGCGGGTCGCATTGTGGTCTGCGGTTCGTTCCGTATCGTGGCGCCTGCCTTACAGTGGCTTGGTTTATACTGACGGTCCGCCTGGAACCCTTTTTGTTTGATGGACCGCCAGCTCGCTGAACGAATGGTTGGTGCCGCGTGTCTGCTCGCGGTTCTGGTTCTCGTCGTGCCCTCAATTCTGGATGGCAATCAACGGTCGGAAAAAGCCGGTTCGGAGCCAGGGCTGACAGAAGTTCCTGATCTGCGTACGCATACGCTGAGCCTGAACAATACAGATCGTGTGCCGCCGGTACCGCAGTTGCGCGATATTCCGGGCACGCCCGCCGGAACGCTGCCGCCTGAAGAGTCACCTGCGGATGAGATCGCTGCGCCGCTGATATTGAATGAGGACCAGTCGGCGGTGCCATCTGCGGTGTCAGAACCTGCAAAGCCGCCAGTTGTGGCGGCAGCCCCGGATGACACCGTCGCTCGGGTGCCAGTCGCCACGAAGCCGGCTGTCGTGGAGGCCGGGGAGTGGTATGTGCAGTTGGGCAGTTTCTCAAACCGGCAGAATGCCGACGGCCTGGCGAAAAAGCTGAAGGCCAAAGGCTTCGACGCCACGGTCCGGAAGAGCGGCAATGGCTCAATGTCGCGTGTGCTCGTGGGGCCGCGTGCCGACCGGGATGCCGCTGTTGCGCTGGCTGAAAAGCTTTCCGGCGCCGGTTTCAAGGGACAGGTGACAAGGCTGTAACTGATGAACACGGTTGACTACATTCTCGTCGTGCTGGTTGCGGTTTCGGGCCTGGTGGGTGTGCTGCGTGGCTTCATCCGCGAAGCCCTGTCGGTGCTGATCTGGATACTGGCGCTGTGGGGTGCTGCCCGCTTTGGTGGTCAGGTGGGGTCACTGCTGAACGGCTTTTTGCACGAACCCGCGCTGCAACTCTGGGCGGGCCGGGCGCTGGCCTTTGTCGGGATACTGTTTGCCGGCAGCCTGCTCGGCTGGCTGGTCGGATACCTGATCCGCAACAGCGCTGTGACTGGTACTGACCGGGTGCTGGGGCTGCTGTTTGGCCTGGCCCGCGGGCTTATCGCAACGATTCTGGTCGTGCTGGTGCTCAAGGAAGGTGGTTTTGAGTCTGAATCTTGGTGGCAACGGTCCAAGCTGATACCGTATGCCGCCGCAGCCGGCGAGAAGTTCTGGGCGCTTGCCGGGCAGCAGGTCAAGGGTCTGGGCGAGCAGGCAGGAGTCTGGTTCTAGTGTGTGGCATCGTCGGCATCGTCAGTCATCAGCCGGTCAATCAGGGCCTGTATGACGCGCTGATGGTTTTGCAGCACCGCGGCCAGGATGCTGCCGGTATCGTGACAGACTGGAATGGCACACTCTGTACGCGCAAGAAGAACGGGCTCGTCAGTGATGTTTTTCTGCAGCGGCACATGGAGGAGTTGCGCGGCAACATCGGTATCGGTCACTGCCGCTATCCGACCGCCGGTACACTCAAATCCAGCGAGGCCCAGCCCTTTTACGTCAACTCGCCGTATGGCATCGCCCTGGCACACAACGGCAACCTGACCAACTCTGACGAACTGAAGGCCTTGCTGATCCAGCAGGATCGCCGCCATCTCAACACCGGCTCGGATACCGAAGTGCTACTCAACGTGTTCGCCCATGAGCTTCAGCAGCAGCCTGCGGCAGAACTGACACCGCAGGCGATATTTGCCGCGGTGGCCGCTGTGCACCGTCGTTGCCGCGGCGGCTATGCCGTGGTGGCGTTGATTATCGGCTATGGCATCGTGGCCTTCCGGGATCCGCACGGCATACGTCCGGTATGCCTCGGGCGCCGTGAAACACCCGATGGTGTTGAGCATATGGTGGCATCGGAGAGCGTGGCGATGGATGCGCTCGGTTTCAAGGTGGTGCGCGATATCCTGCCGGGTGAGGCCATCATCATCGAGCGGGATGGTCGCTTGCACAACCAGGTTTGTGACCTTCCGCGTAGCTATACGCCGTGCATCTTCGAGTACGTATATTTTGCTCGGCCGGATTCAATCATTGACCGTATCTCTGTATACAAGGCACGGTTGCGTATGGGCGAACGCCTGGCAGAGAAGATCCTGCGCGAACGACCGGACCACGATATCGATGTGGTTATTCCGATACCGGATTCGAGCCGCACCAGCGCGCTTGAAGTCGCGCACCGGCTGGGCGTCAAGTACCGCGAAGGCTTCATCAAGAACCGCTATATCGGCCGCACCTTCATCATGCCCGGTCAGGAAATGCGGCGGCAGTCGGTACGCCGCAAACTGAACGCAATCGATCTGGAGTTTGGCGACAAGAACGTGCTGCTGGTCGATGATTCAGTGGTGCGTGGTACGACCTCCCAGCAGATCATCGAGATGGCCCGCGAAGCGGGTGCGCGACGGGTGTATTTTGCATCCGCCTCGCCGCCGGTCCGGTTCCCGAACGTATACGGTATCGATATGCCGGCTGCCAGCGAGCTGGTCGCGAGTGGCCGTACCGAGCAGCAGGTACAGGAATTCATCGGTGCCGACTGGCTCGTCTACCAGGATCTCGATGACCTGATCAAGGCGGTCCACCACGATGACGCGGAGATTACCGAGTTCGATACTTCATGCTTCTCCGGTGAGTACGTCACCGGGGATGTGAGTCCTGAGTATCTTTCGCAGCTCGAGCAGCAGCGCAACGACCGGGCCATGTCACAGCGTGATTCGAGACGCCGCCGCGGTCCCTCTGATACGGATAGTGCCGGCGCCGCTCCCCGGTTGCGGACCGTCTGAGGCGGTCGTGCGGCATGTAGCAGTCGGCAGCCCGGCACCCTCGTGAGCCTCAAGTTCCTCATCATTGACGATCACGCCGACTATCGGCGTCTGCTTTCCTACCACATTGCGGCGCGCTGGCCCGAGGCGATCATCAGGGAGTATGACCCCCTGCAGTCAGGGCGCCTGCCCGATGCCTTTTCCGGCGCCGGCAATGACGTGGTGCTGCTGGGGGATACCTGTGGCGGTGAGGATGCCATCGAGTGGCTGCGCAGGTTCCGCGCGCAGCCAAAATTTCCGCCCATCATTTTTGTCGGCAATGGCGATGAACGACAGGTTGTGTCGGCCATCAAGTCTGGTGCGGAAGAATACGTGGGCAAACCGCGGCTTAATAACGCCCGGCTGGTTGAGGCGATAGAGGAGGCCTTGCGTATCGGTGCGAACCGCGCCAACCCGGGCCGCACCGGGGGAGAGTCCCTGGTGGTAAATGGCAACGGGCCGATTCCGAAAAACTACAGTGTCGTGCGCAAGCTCGCGCACGGTGAGATTGCCACGGTCTATCTGGCGAAAGAACGCGGCTCTGGCCGGGAAGTGGTGCTCAAGGTTCTGCACCAGGTCAGCGATGCGGCGAGCGGCAAGATCCTCGACCGGTTTCTGCGCGAGTACGAGCTGGCTGCCCGTCTCGATCATCCCAACGTCGTGCGCATCCATGACTTTGGTGTGGCGGATGATCACGCCTATATCGCCATGGAATATTGTGGCGGCGGCAGTCTGAAGCGGCGTATTACTGCGGGCATGGACCACTACGAAGCCTACCGGCTGATGCGCGACATCGCGGCTGCTCTCGGCGTGCTGCATGCGGCCGGTATCCTGCACCGCGACCTGAAACCGACCAACGTGCTGTTTCGCGATGATGACACCCTGGCGCTGATAGATTTCGGCCTGGCCAAGCAGGTGGCCCTGGTCGCCGAGGTGACGGGTGCGGGTGCCATTTTCGGTACGCCGTATTACATGAGCCCGGAGCAGGGACATGGTGAAGCGGTCGATGCGCGGGGTGATATCTACAGCCTGGGCATCATTTTTTTCGAAATGCTGAGTGGTACCAAACCCTACGATGGCGAAACCGCGATGAGCGTGATCGTCAAGCATCGGCAAGCGCCTGTGCCTGTGCTTCCGCCCGCGGCAGCCGAGTTCCAGCCCCTGATCGAAAGAATGTTGGCCAAAAAGCCCTCCGGCCGTTTCCAGAACGTTGCCGAGTTGCTGGCATGGGAGCCGGCGCTGTAGCAACCGGCGTCAGTGCAGGGAAATCGCCTGCAGTGACGGGCCTGCGTGCGTCCAGCGCAGCACGCTGCCCTGTTCATACCAGTCGCCGAGCACGATGCGTGTCGCGGCCTCGCCTTGTGCGTTTGCAAATTGATGGATCGCCGGCCTGTGCGTGTGTCCGTGGATCAGCAGCGATACGCCGTGGTGGTCCATGACGTTGGCTACTGCCTGCTGGTTCACATCCATAAGCATGGCGGGTTTGTTGCCATGTGCTTCCATGCTTTTGCTGCGTAGCTGCGCTTCGATGCGCTTTCTGGTGCCCATCGGCAAGGCAAGGTACAGCGCCTGGGTGAGCGGCCAGTGGACTATCCTGCGGTATCGCTGGTAGGCGTGGTCGTCGGTGCACAAGGTGTCCCCATGCATAAGCAGGGCGCGTTCACCAGGAAGGTCGATGACCGCTTCATCCGCCAGCAGATTGATGCCGCTTTCAGTTGCGAAGCGTCCCGAAATCAGAAAATCGCGGTTGCCACGCATGAAGTGGCAGCGGATGCCGCGGTCGGTCAGTCGACGCAGTGCCACGCTGACCTGTACACCTGTCGTACCGGGTGCATCGTCCCCGATCCAGCTCTCAAACAGGTCGCCGAGGATATACAGGGCTTCCGCCTGGCTGGCGGTATCAGCAAGAAAGCGCAGAAAGCAGTCGGTGACTGCAGGCCGGGAGGCATGGAGGTGCAGGTCGGAGACGAACAGTATCGTCATTTAGCTGCAGGCGGTTTCAGCAGGCTCGCTTTCTGGATGATCACAGGTTCAACAGGGACATCCGACATCCCGTCCTTCACCCCGGTCAGGCGGTGGCCGATGTCGTCGACGACGTCCATACCCTGGATGACTTCACCGAACACCGCATACCCCCAACGGGTGGGTTTCGGGTCCAGCGGAAAATTGTCGGCCAGATTGACGTAAAACTGCGAGTCTCCCGAATGCGGTTCACCGGTTCGCGCCATGGCAATGGTGCCGCGCCGGTTGCTGAGCCCATTTCCGGATTCATTCGGCACGCCCGGGTGTGCTTCCTTGAGCTTGAGGTCGCGGGTGAAGCCACCGCCCTGAATCACGAAGCCATTGACCACCCGATGAAAAATCGTGCCGCTATAGAAGCCTTCGTTGACGTACTTCAGGAAGTTGTCGACAGTCAGCGGGGCGCGCTCCGGATCAAGCTGCACAATAAACGCGCCGGCTGAGGTCTCAAACTGCACCAGAACGGGGTCTGCGGCCTGCAGGCTGGCGGTGAGGCCCAGCAGGAGGCTGGCGATCAGTGGCAGGCAGATTCTTGAAATGCGCATGGACATTTGCTCCGCATCAATCTTGAAACAGTAATGCTCAGGCCGGGGGCATTTCCCGGGGTGTCAGCAGCGATACTCCCGAGATCGCGGCCGTCAGTGTGTTCTCCAGCAGCATCGCAATGGTCATCGGGCCAACACCGCCCGGCACAGGCGTGATCCAGGCGGCGCGTTCGCTGGCCGCAGCGAACTCGACGTCACCGCTGAGCTTGCCATCGGGCAGGCGCGTGATGCCGATGTCCAGTACTACGGCGCCGGGCTTGATCCAGTCACCGCGTACCAGTCCAGGCTTGCCGACCGCCACAGCGAGGATGTCGGCTCTCGCGACATGGCTGGCCAGATCCTGCGTAAAGCGATGACAGACTGTGGTGGTGGCGCCGGCAAGCAGCAACTCAAGCGCCAGCGGGCGGCCCACATGGTTTGAAGCGCCGACGATCACCGCATGCTGTCCGCGGACCGGCACTCCGATATGCCGCAGCAGCGTCATCACGCCGTATGGGGTGGCGGGGCGCAGCACCGGCATACGCTGACAGAGACGGCCGAGGGTGTAGGGGTGAAAGCCGTCCACATCCTTGACCGGACTGATGCGCTCGATCACTGCGGTTTCATCAATATGCGGTGGCAACGGCAGCTGGACGAGGATGCCGTCGACAGCCGGATCCAGGTTGAGCTGGTCGATCAGCGCCAGCAATTCCGCCTCGCCCGTGGAGGCGGGGAGATCGCGGTTGCGGGAGATTACGCCGACTTCTGCGCAGGCGGTGCGCTTGTTGCGTACATAGATCTGTGAGGCTGGATCATCGCCGACAAGGATTACCGCGAGCCCCGGGGGACGGTGGCCCCGGGCCAGCCGCTCGCCGATGCGTGTGCGCAACTGCGTGCGCAGGCCGAGCGCGATCGCTTTACCGTCAATCAGGCGGGCAGTCATATGAAAGCTGTCATGGGCGAGATGTAAGGTCTCTGGCTGCGGGCTGGAAATACAGAAGGTGATGCACAATACCAGAGCCACAGAAGCCGAAAAACCAGCCCCGGGCGGGGCGGCCAGGTCGGCCGGAAATTGACGCTGCCGGCGCCGCTTCGTATCATGCGGCGCCCCGACGGGCGGGCGGCTATAATGCAATGCCGGGTACAGATCGGGGTATAGCGCAGTCTGGTAGCGCATCTGCTTTGGGAGCAGAGGGTCGGCGGTTCGAATCCGTCTACCCCGACCACCCGGGATTCCCGGCAGCAAAGCGCCTGTAGCTCAACTGGACAGAGCACCGGCCTTCTAAGCCGGTGGTTGCAGGTTCGAGTCCTGCCAGGCGCGCCAGGTCAGGATTTTGACGTGCAGTGCCGTGTCAATGGTGGGCGTAGCTCAGTTGGTAGAGCACTGGATTGTGATTCCAGTGGTCGTGGGTTCAAACCCCATCGCCCACCCCAATTTTGACAGCGGATTGCGGAAGATACGCAGTCCGGAAGCAGAAACAGCGGGCCGTTAGCTCAACTGGTAGAGCAGTGGACTCTTAATCCATTGGTTGTAAGTTCAAGTCTTACACGGCCCACCATCTACGCTTACTTTCCTCCAGATGCCGCCGGTGCACCTGCGGTCGTCTTGTTCGCGCCACGATTGTCGGCCACCGCGCCGATCTGCCAGCCGCTGGCTGTGTGCACCAGCATATAGACCTCACTGAAGCTGTCAGTGCGCTTGCTGCCGCTCTTGTCCACGGTTTCGGTGGCGGTATTCGTCCATACGGTGGCGAGGTCGCCGTCGACACGGGAGTTCTCGATCTTCGGGATCCGGCTGTAGATCGTCGTGCTGCCAAATACGACCGGACCGACCATGCGCCAATGCGCCTTGAGGTCGCTCGTAACACTCCCTGGGCCAGCAGACGGAATATCGCTGTGCGCCGAGCGCAGGGTGAATTGCACCGAGCCATTGGCAATCAGCGCCAGCGCCGCATCCAGATCATGCTTGCTAAGGGCCTGATTGAAGGCCTGAACTGTTTCGCCCGGGCTGCGTTCAGCCGCGGACAGGGCAGCCGGACTCAAGGAACTGATCATGAGGATGACACTTGTGGTGATGGTCAGACAGCGATGCATCATGGGATTGCCTCTTGTGATGGGTGGTGTGTTGGGTCAGCGTGAAGATTTACTGCGCAGTTCCTTTACGAACGTTTCGTCGACCACGTTCACGCCGGCGGCCAGCGCAGCGTTGACGGTTTCCTGCAATGCGCTTTTCAGAAACGGTCGGGGTACTTTGGTGAACGCAGCGCACGCCTCGGGGGTGAAGCGTACGTTATTGTCGATACGGTTGGCCAGATAGGAAACTTGCCGGATTTCGTTGCCTTCAACCTTTGGCGGCGAAATGTTGAACGGCTCGCTGTGCTCGGCAAACCAGAAGCCGCCATCGCTGCGAAAGCCGTAGAAGATCGGCATGATCGGAAAGGTGCCGCCGTTTTCCAGCGCATCGTGAAAATTCCGGCGCATCAGCAGGTGATCGATCTGCAGGACAAAGCGGCGCTCGTTGGTGCCGTCTGGACCGGTACGCGGCGGATCCAGATCGAAGCTGCGGTCCCAGCTGCACTCAATGATCTGGAAGGCGTCACCCAGGATGCGGGGCGCGTCCGGGTTGTTCTGCCGGTCGGCTGAGGGTGAAGGCAGCAGCGTAAAAGGCATGGCCTTCTGCTTCTCCTCCAGCGACTGGCCCGGATAGCCGAGGCGTGAAACGGCGGTCAACTGGTCACGGTTGAATTCAATATAGTTGAGCGCGCATTTCCCGGTACGGCGGATATTGCTGGAAGTGGCGCTGTTGCCGCGGCTGATCAGCAGCATGGAGTAGGGCGGGCTGATGCCGAAGGGCATGACCAGTGCGTGGGGGCCGATGCCAGTCTCGCCGTTTTCATGGACGGTGGTGACCAGCGCGAAGGACATCGGAATGAAGGCGCAGGTCTGATAGAAGTTGTTCCGGCCGGCGTAGCTTACGAAGTCGTTGGCAGCAGCGGTTTGGGGTGCTTCGGTGTTCACGCTTCTCGGTACTCCTGCTCAGATGGACTGACGCGGACGCTGGACGCCGGCTATCAGTAGCAGAGGTGCCGGGCTGGCTGTTTGATCTGGGTCAAATCAGCCTGGGCTGTTTGCTGCTTGTCCGCGTGAAGGTTCAGAACCTGACTGGAAAAAGCCGAACCAGGGTGGGCTGCTAATCAGGCTACGTGTTAGTATTCGTCCCTAATCGTTTGATTTAAAAGCCTTGAGTGCGGCGAGTCAGCTCGGTGGTTCGGCGTATGCCCGGCGCCTGCCGTTTCGGGCGGCGCGGTCAGAACCCTTCGGTATAATGCGCCGCGTAGTGCGCCACGGGGCCCCAGGCGCGAAAGTGGCGGAACTGGTAGACGCGCTGGATTTAGG
>CAYJPG010000086.1:0-12718 GCA_964371995.1 uncultured Chromatiaceae bacterium
ACATCGGGCAGCACATGGCGCGCCTGCGTGTGGGTGGTAGCGATGGACAGCGTGCCCTCCTGCTCACCGGACAGGTCGCTCGCCAGGTTACGAATGTTCTCGACTTCGCGCATGATGCGGCGCGCGCGGCCGATCACATCCTTGCCCGCCGGCGTGATCGCCGTCAGGCTCTTGCCCTTGCGCGTGAAAAGCTGGACGCCGAGTTCCTGCTCCAGCAGTTTCAGCTGCTTGCTGATGCCGGGCTGACTGGTGTACAGCCGTTCGGCTGCCGCCGTTATGTTAAGACCGCTCTCGGCGATGGCGACCAGGTATTTGAGCTGCTGCAGGGTCATGGCGGGTCTGGCAATACTCGCGAAAGCTGACCCGAGCTATATAGCCATTGGTTACAAGCGCCTGTCAACCCTTGCAGGCCGGGAACCGGGTGTGCCCGGTTATGCCGGGCAGCGATGAGCCCAGAAGGAATAACTATTTTTTTCCGGCGAGTTGCGGCTATATCGTACCGATTCAGTCCCTGATCCCCGCGAGCCGGGACTTCTTTCACCAGACCTGGCGGATCAGAGCCGATGGACCAGTTGCCGATCTTCCTCAGCCTGAAGGGCCAGAGCTGTCTCGTCGTCGGCGGCGGCGACGTGGCCGAACGCAAGGTGCGGCAGCTGCTCGCCGCCGGTGCAGCTGTCACAGTCAACAGTCCGCAGCTCGGCAGCAGCCTGCAGCAACTGCGGGACAGTCAACGCATCACAGCTGTGCTGCGCCCTTTCGACGCCGCGCTCATCGACACGCATCTGCTGGTGATCGCTGCGACCAGCGACCGTGCGGTGAATCATGCGGTCGCCGCTGCCGCACACAAGTCGTTGCGCCTCTGCAATGTCGTGGATGATCCCGCGCATTCGAGTTTCACCAGTCCCTCGATCGTGGATCGCTCGCCGCTGATCATCGCGATATCGAGTGGCGGGCGCGCACCGGTGCTCGCACGGATGTTGCGTCAGCAACTCGAACGCTGGCTGCCGCTGCGTCTGGGCGAACTTGCTGCCTGGGCAGGTGAGTGGCGCGACACGATCAAGGCACGACTGCCCGACATCGCAGCCAGACGCCTGTTCTGGGAGCGCGCCTTTACCGGCACGCTCAGCGGCCATGTTCTGGCCGGCCGGATGCAGGCCGCTGACGAAGCGCTGCAAGGCGCACTCAATGCCCAGGTTGATGCCGGCAGCGCCAGCGGTGAGGCCTGGCTGGTCGGCGCCGGACCCGGCGACCCGGAACTGCTCAGCCTGCGCGGTTTTCATCTGCTGCAGCATGCCGATGTCGTACTGCACGACCGGCTGGTCGCACCCGAACTGCTGGCCTTTGCACGCCGCGATGCCGAGCTCATCGACGTCGGCAAGACCGGCGGTGGCCCCGGCACCAGCCAGGACGAGATCAATGCCTTGCTGCTGGCGCGGGTCCGCGCAGGCAAACGCGTCTGCCGACTCAAGGGTGGCGATCCCTATGTTTTTGGGCGCGGCAGCGAAGAAGCTGAAGTGCTGGCCCGCGCCGGCCTGCGGTTTCAGGTGATCCCCGGCATCACGGCGGCTAACGGCTGCGGCGCCTATGCGGGCATTCCGCTGACGCACCGCGGCCTCGCGCAGGCTGTCACCTTCGTAACCGGGCATCTCGCGCCGGACAGTGAAGTCGGCGGCGACGATCTGAACTGGGCGGCGCTCGCTGCACTGAAACAGACGCTGGTCATCTATATGAGCGGCCGCAAACTTGCAGTCATTGCCGCAGAACTCATGGCTCACGGCCGCGCCAGCGAGACCCCCGCAGCCGTCGTGATCGCCGGCACTACGCCGCAGCAGCGGATCATCAAGGGCACGCTAACTGACATCGCGCAGCGCAGCGCCGATGCAGGTCCCGGCTCGCCGGCACTGTTCTATGTCGGTGAAGTCGTCGGGCTGGCCGACCACCTCGGCTGGCAGATTCCAAGCACACAAACGGCCAGACCCAGCCTTGAACTCAGGCCGGGTGAGATCAGGCCAGGCGACCTGCAGTAAACTCGAATCACATCCCCGGAGCAGACCCATGATCCACGACAATATCCTCAGCACCATTGGCAACACACCGGTGATCCGGCTGAACCGTCTCGCGCCAAAGCACGTCGAGATGTACGTCAAGGCCGAGGCCTTCAACCCCGGCGGTTCGGTGAAGGATCGTCTGGCCTACGCAATCATTAGCGATGCCGAGCGTCGCGGCGCACTGAAGCCGGGGCAGACCGTGATCGAGGCAACTTCGGGTAATACCGGCATCGCACTGGCAATGGTCTGTGCAGTAAAGGGCTATCCCTTTGTCGCGGTGATGGTCGAAACCTTCTCGATCGAACGCCGCAAGATCATGCGCGCCTACGGTGCGAAGGTGATCCTCACACCGGCCGCCGGACGCGGCACGGAGATGGTACGCCGCGCTGAAGAACTGGCGCGCAAGAACGGCTGGTTCCTCGCCCGGCAGTTCGAGAACCCGGCCAACCCCGCCTACCACCGGCAGACGACCGGGCCGGAAATCCTGCAGGACTTCGCCGGCCGGCGCCTCGACTACTGGGTCACCGGCTGGGGCACCGGCGGCACCATGACCGGCGCCGGCGAAGTCATCAAGATGGCACGCCCGGAAGTAAAGGTCGTCGCCACCGAACCCGAGGGCGCATCGCTGCTCGGTGGCCAGGAGTGGAAGCCGCACAAAATCCAGGGCTGGACACCCGACTTCGTTCCCGCCGTACTCAATCCTGCTGTCTACGATGAACTCGTGACCGTGTCTGACGAAGAAGGCAAGGACACCGCACTGCGTCTTGCACGCGAAGAAGGCATCTTCGTCGGCCTGTCGGCCGGTGCCACGATGGCCGCAGCGCTCAAGGTCGCCAAAGGTGCCGAGCCAGGCTCCGTACTGCTCACCATGTTGCCGGATACCGGCGAGCGCTATCTCAGTACCTGGCTGTTCCAGGAAGTTCCGGAAGGCTCGGATGACGAATGGCTGGCGACCGTTGAAAGCGGCGGCCAGCGTGGCTGAGAAATACGACAAGCTGATGATCGATCGGCTGTGGGTGTTCCACTGGCCCTATCAGGCCGGCGTCGCCGGATTGCCGACTCACAGTGTGGCTTCCGCGCGCACATCGGGTGTGCTGGTAGATACCTGCATGCGGCAGTTGCTGTTCGGCATGGGAACCAGACCGGTCATCGATCCACCAAACACCGCAACGATGGAAATGTATTCCGGTGTACAGGCATACCGCCTGCTGCTCGAGGTCGTCACTGGTCTGCGCAGCACAGTCTGCGGCGAGACCAATGTGTTCGGCCAGTTCAGGCGTGCCTGGCTGGAGTCGCTGAACAACCTGCCCGCCGGCATCACGCAGCCGCTGTCGCCGCTCGTCGAATCCCTGCTCAGCGATGCACGCCGCATCCGTCAGCAGCATCTGCAGGGCGTGGGCGGAAACTCTTACGGCAGTCTGGCCCGCCGCTTGCTCGCGCCCCCGCGCGGCGCCCGCGTACTGTTCATCGGCACAGGCGAGCTGGCCCGCTCGATACTGCCCTTCTTTCGCACCACCGAAACGGGCGCCTGGAACCACCGGCCAGTATCACCACCCGAGAGCATTGACCGCTGGTTCAGCACAGCGCAAGCCGACATGGCAGCGCGCTGGGCACAGCACATCATCTTCACCACACCAGCCGATGCGGAACACGATGCCGGCTGGCAACACCGCCTCAGGCACGGCGGTGCGCGCAGCCTGCTGCACCTGGGTCAGCGACGCAGCGAAGCCTTGCGATGGGCCGGCGTGGAGACCGCCTTTGACCTGGACGACATTCTCAGCGCAGCCGAAGCGCGGGCGAACATCGCCTCGCTACAACTGGTGCGGGCACGCAGCGCCTGCAATGAACTAGCCAGCGCACGCTTTCCCGCGGCGCCGGCGCATGCCACAGCCGCGCTGAATGATTCCCTGCCACCGTTGATATCGGCGCGGGCCTGAGACGGGCCCCATGCAGCGCACACTCCAACTCGGCACACGCGCTTCGCTGCTGGCGATGGCGCAGAGCCGGCAGATCGCTGCTCAGCTCATGAGCCTGCACCCCGGACTTGAGGTTCAACTGCATCCGGTCACGACTCGCGGCGACCGCAATCAGTCAGCGGCGCTCAGCAAAGTCGACGATCCCGATTTCTTTTCCGCCGAACTCGACACGGCGCTGCTCGATGGCGAGGTGGATTTCTGCGTGCACTCGCTGAAGGATCTGCCGACGCTCCGGCATGCGGGCATCGCCCGTGCCGCCTTGCCGGTACGCGAGAATCCGCGCGATGTGATCGTCTGGCGCGCCGATATCATGGCTCGTCTTGCGGCGGGCAAGCCACTGCGCATCGGCGCATCCTCCCACCGTCGTCAGGGCAACATCGAAGACTTTCTGCCCGCCGCACTTCCGGCAACCGGCAAGGCACCGATATTGCAGTTTGCAGAACTGCGCGGCGCAGTCGATGCGCGTCTTGCACGCTTGCAGACCGAAGGTACCTCAAGCGAAGCGCTCGACGGCGTCGTGCTGGCGCTCGCGGGCCTGATCCGTCTCTGGAATGACACCGCCGCACACACCCGTGTGGCCGAGCTGTTGCGCGACGTACGCTGGACCGTATTGCCGCTTGCCCGCTGCCCCGGCGCGGCCGGTCAGGGCATCCTGGCGATCGAGTGTCGCACTGAGGACGGGGAGATGCTGGAACTGCTGCGCCTGATCCACGACCCGGACACTGCAGAACTCGCCGCGCTCGAGCTGTCGGTCCTGGCGCAGTGGCCGGCCGCGCAGCGCGCGGCACTCGGCGCCACCGCAACCATGCACGAGAGCCTCGGCCCGGTCTGCTATGTGCACGGCGTCGCTGACCGCAAGTCTGTCGAACGAATCGTCTGGAACCAGCCGCCTGCCCCACATACTGATGCGACCGCTTTCAACGGTATCGCCTGGCAGCGCCTGTGCAAGCGGGAGCTGGCAGCCGGAACCGTGCCGGAGCTGGCTGCGCTGCCCGCAAACTCCGCGTTGTTTGTCGCCTACTGGCATGCGCTGCAGAACCAGCAGTTGGGCAGCGACTTGCGCATCTGGACCAGCGGCATCGAGAGCTGGCGTCAGCTTGCAGCGCGCGGTTTCTGGATCGAAGGTTGCGGCGATCACCTGGGCTTTGACGATATCCGCGGCACGCTGGACTGCCCGGTGCTCGGGCTGCCGCCACTGCGGGACTGGACGGCAGTAACTTCGGGCAACGCCGTGCCGGGCTGGCGCGATTCCGGCATCGGACGCGTACTCGCGACTTACGAGATCCTGCCGCCAGCCGATAGCGCGGCGCTGCGTACCGTCAAGGCGGAGGCCGCCCAGGCCACGCATTTTTACTGGAGCAACGCCGAACAGTTCCATGCCTTGCGCGCAGTACTGCCCGCGAATGCACAACACGCCTGCGGCGCCGGCAAAACGCGCAAGGCCCTGCATGCCGCCGGCATCGATGCGCAGCCCTTTCCCAACGGACACGAGTGGCAGCGATGGCTGCAATGAACCTGCGGCGCAACCGCGACAACCAGCACATACGCGAACTGACCCGCGAGGTGCGGCTGCATGAGGAGCAATTCATACAGCCGCTGTTTGCGATCGAAGCTTCGCAAGAACGCGAAGCCGTGCCCGGTCTCACGGACGTCTACCGCGACACCACGGAGACGCTGCTGCGACAGATCGAGGCGGATCTTGGCCAGGGCATCACGAAGTTCCTGCTGTTCGGTGTACCGGCCCGCAAACAGGATCACGCTTTTTCCCACGCCGCGACCACGGAGGTTATCGCCGCAGTCCGGCGCCGTTTCGGCAGCGACATCTGGCTCGCCGTCGACGTCTGCCTGTGCTCGCACACCACGCACGGCCACTGCGGCATCCTCAACGACAACCGCGATCACGTCCTGAACGATGCATCGGTCGCAGCACTCGCCGACGCCGCGCTGCAGTTCGCCACAGCCGGCGCTGACTGTGTGGCGCCGAGCGACATGCAGGACGGCCGGGTCGCAGCGATTCGCGCCGCGCTGGATAAGGCTGGCCTCGAACGGCAGGCGATCATGAGCTACGCGGCCAAGTTCAACTCCGCGTTTTACGGCCCGTTCCGGCTGGCAGCAGAGTCTGCACCCGGCAGCGATCTCCCGCTTCGCGACCGTGCGAGCTACCAGATCGATCCGGGCCGGCCCGCCGATGCCCTGCTGTGTGCCGAACGCGACGCGGCTGAGGGTGCCGATATCCTGATGGTGAAACCGGGCATGCCGTATCTGGACATACTGGCACTGCTGTCGGCGCGCATTCACAGGCCGTGGGCCGTGTATCAGACCAGCGGTGAACAGGCCGGCATCGATCTGCTCGCCGAACGTGGACTCGCCGATCCGGTACGTGCACAACTGGAAACCTGGACGGCCTTCTCGCGCGCCGGCGCCAACATGATTATCAGCTACGCCGCACGGCGTGCGCGCCGGTACCTCGGCGCATGAACCGCTCGGCTGACATGTTTGCGCGCGCAAACGCCGTGACTCCCGGCGGCGTGCATTCGCCAGTGCGCGCATTCCGCCATGTCGGCGGCACACCGTTGTTCATCCGCAGTGCGCGCGGCAGCCAGATCGAGGATGCAGACGGGCAGCGATATACGGATTTCTGCATGGCCTTCGGGCCGATGATTCTCGGCCACACGCATCCGGCCGTACTCGATGCGGTGACTGCCGCGGCCGCCGGCGGCTGGAGCTTCGGCACGGCAGAACCCTATTCGCTGGCCCTTTCCGAACTCATCTGCAGCCGGTTGCCCTGGGTGGAGAACCTGCGCTTCGTCAATTCAGGCACCGAGGCCGTGATGTCGGCGTTGCGGCTTGCGCGTGCAGCTACCGGGCGCTCACTGATTCTTAAATTTGATGGCTGCTACCACGGCCATACCGATGCGATGCTGATTCGCGCAGGTTCGGGTCTCGCCGGCATCGCCGACAGCGCCGGCGTGCCGCCTGGTGTGGCTGCTGACACAGTAGTGGCACAACTCGACGATATCCCGGGACTGGAAGGACTGTTCGCCGCACGCGGCGCTGAACTCGCCGCCGCAATCATCGAACCGCTGCCAGCCAATCATGGCCTGCTTCCACAGCGCCAGGAATTTCTGGATGCACTGGCCTGGCAATGTCAGCAACATGGCACGCTGCTGATCTTCGACGAGGTGATCACCGGCTTTCGCACCGCTTTCGGCGGCATGGCGGAAATCACCGGCATCCGTCCTGACCTCGTGACCTACGGCAAGATCATCGGCGGCGGCTTTCCAGTGGGTGCCTACGCCGGCCGCCGGGAAATCATGCAGCTCGTCGCACCGTTGGGGCCCGTCTATCAGGCTGGCACGCTGTCCGCGAATCCGGTGGCAATGGCTGCCGGGCTCGCAACGCTGGAGCGACTCACTGATGGCACCGCTTATCTCGCGCTGGAGGACAACGGGCGCCTGCTTGAACAAGCGCTCAGCGGCACGCCGGGATTGCGTCTGCAGCGCTTCGGCTCCCTGTTCTGGCTGGTGCCGGAAGACCCTGGATCCCGCGAGATGATTCGTACCCCGGCGGCGTTTCCAGCCGCCAGCGCGTCGCGTTTCGCGAAAATGTTTCACGCACTGCTCGCCGCTGGCATCTACCTGCCACCCAGTCTTTATGAAACAGGCTTTCTCTCCACCGCGCACAGCGAAGATGACATACAGGCACTGGCGGATGCGGTGCGGTCCAGCCTGCACGACGGCTAAGCGAGACGCACGTCACGCTCATCGCCCCCATGCGCTCAAGATTCTGTCACACGGGCCGACTACCGGAGGACACAGCACCTTAAAGGCGACGCATGGAAACCTTCGATCTACTGGTCATCGGCAGCGGACCAGGTGGTCAGCGCGCAGCGATTCAGGCGGCCAAGCTCGGCAAACGGGCCGCCGTCATCGAACGCCGCGAGATCGTCGGCGGCGTCACTGCCCACACCGGAACGATTCCCAGCAAGTCGCTGCGCGAGGCCGTGCTGTATCTCTGCGGCTGGCGCGAGAAAGGCATCTACGGGCGCAGTCACCGGGTCAAGTCGGACATCACCGCCCATGATCTGTTCCAGCGCCTCGGCATCACCGTCGCGCATGAAATAGAAATCATCGAGCACCAGCTGCAGCGCAATGGCGTGCGCATCATTCACGGCATGGCGCGCTTTCTGGACAGTAATACGGTGCACGTCACCAGCATCACCGGACAGAGCGCCGACTATCGCGCCGACAAGATTGTCATTGCTACCGGCACGGTCCCGCACCGGCCGGACAACATCCCCTTCGATGACGAGACCATCATCGACAGTGACGGTTTGCTGCAGATCAAGGCCATACCGCGCTCGATGACCGTCATCGGCGCCGGCGTGATCGGTGTCGAGTACGCCACCATCTTCAGCGCGCTGGATGCAAAGATCACGCTGGTCGACAACCGCGACACGATTCTCGATTTTGTGGATGCCGATATCGTCGATGAATTCCGCCACGATCTCATGTCGCGCGGCATACAGATGCGCCTCGGCGAAGAAGTCGAGCGCGTTGAAAAAGCCGCCGACGGCACCGTGGTCACGCATCTGAAAAGCGGCAAGAAAATCCGCAGCGACCTGCTGATGGTTGCGGCCGGCCGTACCGGCGCCACGGGCGATCTCGACCTGGAGAAAGCTGGCGTGCCGGCAGATTCACGCGGACGCCTGACTGTACAACCGAGCTACCAGACCGAAGTGCCGCACATCTATGCCGTCGGCGACGTGATCGGTTTCCCGGCGCTGGCATCCACCTCTGCAGAGCAAGGGCGGCTTGCCGCCTGTCACGCCTTCGGCGGTTCCTCCGAAACCGCCACCGACTACTTCCCGGTGGGCATCTACGCCGTGCCGGAGATCAGCATCGTCGGCAAGACCGAACAGCAACTGCGCAATGAAGGCATCGCTTACGAAACCGGCATCGCCCGCCTGCGCGAAACCGCCCGCGGCCAGATCCAGGGCGTGCAGGACGGCCTGCTCAAACTCCTGTTCGGCCTCAAGGATCACCGCCTGCTCGGCGCCCACATCGTCGGCGAAGGCGCCACCGAACTCATCCACATCGGCCAGGCCGTGATCGCCCACAACGGCACGCTCGAATACTTCGTCGGCGCCGTATTCAACTACCCGACCTTCGCCGAGGCCTACAAGATCGCCGCGCTGGATGCGTGGAACCGGGTGCGGGTCTGAGGTACCTCACCGACCGGTGACAAGCACGTAGAATACCGGGCGTCACCCACCAGCCCCGGGACGCCTCCACAATGATCCGTCTGCTCAAACGCCTCGGCCTCGGCCTGCTCGCGATCATCGCACTTGCCCTGCTGGCATCGTTCATCGCCAAACCGGTGATGACCACGCGGCTGGTGGGTCTGCCCTTCGGCGGCAGCCAGGGGCCGACCGATCCGGTGCGCGGCGGGCCGGTGCCGGCGCTGGTGGTCGCAACTGAGGCGGAGCGCACGATTCCGGCGTCTGTGCTTGATGCGGCGAGCAAGGCTGCTGCGGAGACCAGGGCCTACTCGCTGCTGATCTGGCAAGGCGGCGCGCTGCAGCTGGAGCAGTACTACGGGGAACACAACGCGCAGTCAGTCGTCTCCACACAGTCGATGCACAAGTCGGTGCTGGCGATGCTGGTTGGCATCGCGATCGAGAGGGGCCTGATCAAGTCGGTCGACGATCCGGCCGCAAACTACATTCAGGAATGGGCCGGCGACGAGCGGCGCCATATCACCATCCGGCAGATGTTGCAGCAGGCGAGCGGCATCGACTTTCCGGCCTTTCCGGCGGTGATCGACATGACCATCGGTGACGGGCTGGAGAAGATCACTTTCGAACAGGGTGTGCTCGCACCGGCCGGCACGCAGTTCGACTACACAAACATCAATCCCGAAGTGCTCGGCATCCTGCTGCAGCGGGTCTCCGGGATGAGCTATGCGGAGTACCTGTCGGAAAACCTGTGGCGACATGTCAGCGATGACGATGCGACCGTGTTGCTCGACACCGAGACAAGCCGAACGCCGCGCACTTTCTGCTGCCTAGACACCACGGCACGCGCCTGGCTGCGTATCGGGCTGCTGCATCTCAACCATGGCCGGGTCGGCGAGCTGCAGGTCGTGCCGGAGCAGTGGATGAAGGACATCGTCACGCCCAGCGCACAAAACCCGAATTACGGCTATCTCACCTGGCTCGGCACCACGTATCAGAAGAACCGGCGCTACAACCGCAAGTCGTCGGCGGCAGCATTTCATTCCGAGCCTTTTGCGGCACCCGACGTGATCTATTTCGATGGCTTCGGCGGCCAGCGTGTGTACATCGTGCCGTCGAAGCAACTGGTGATTGTCAGCACGGGCCCGCTGCGCCAGGACTGGGACGACGCGCTGCTGCCCAACCTGATCATCCGCGGCATGGGCGACTGAGCGCATCGAGCGAGTGACCCACGCTATCGGCGGCGGATCCGATCAGCTCTCGTAGAGGGCAGGGAGTTCGTGCACGCGGGTGGCCGCGAGGAAGGGATTCATGGCCCGGACCCGCCCGTAGTGGCGGCCGTGCTGGAAGTCTTCCGACAGGATCTCCGGCAACCCGTGGACTTCGGCGATCGCCCAGATCTGGGCATCGAACCAAGGCAGCCCGTAGGTGGCAGCGCCCCGCATGGCCGTCACCAGCACATCACGCGTCGGGTACAGCACGTCGAACTGGGCGATCAGCTGCTCGGCTTCGACCAGAGCCTCGGCGAGAGGCAGCAGCGGCAGACTTGCCTTCCCGCGCCGGGGACGGCTGGTGGCTGCCACGAACTCGATGACAGACTGGTGCGCCAGGACCAGGGACCGGTCAGCGATGCCTGCCTTGAGGAGCGCGGTTGCCCGCCGCTGTTTGGCGGGATCCCGGGGGTCGACCCGATACACTAGGATGTTGGTGTCAACGAGGCTTGGCACGGGTGTAGAGATCCTCCCGCGTCCAACCGCGACCGCCCCCGGCGCGTTCGACGGGCCGGGCCTTGTCCCGGGCCTGCTGCCGTTCGGTGGCCGCCCGGAACAGCCGCAAACGCTCGGCCGTGCTGAGCCCGCCGACCTTCGACTTGCCGGCCGGCACCATGCGAATGCCGTCGCCCGCCGCCAGGAACTCGACTTCGTCCCCGGGGCCCAGTCAGACCTGTTCGGCCAGACGCTTGGGGATGGTGATCTGGAGCTTGCTGGTGATCCGCGGCATTTCCTTACTCTAGCAAGGAGACTTTCCTTGCTCAAGCCCGGCAGTTTTCCCGCAAGCTGCGTTGCGCGGCAATCCCCCCGAAATAGGCTGAAGCCAGAAGCGGGATTTTCTCGGAATCAGCCGCCTGTTGCGCTACTGGAAATGCCGGCGTGCGGGTGGGTTTCTCGCACTGCGGGAGACCTTTGGCGCAGCCGTCCCCGGCGCGCCTCACGTTCGGGCACACCATGGATCCTCAACCGAGACCCAGCGTGCCCGGACCCGGCGACCCGCCGGCGCGGTGTGCCGCAGTGACCTCGGCCCGCACGGCCCTCCTCGGCTCGGTTTGATCCAGGTGCACCCGAATCCTCCCTGCCACCGCCGTGTCTTCGATGCTGGCAATGGCAGCCAAGGTCCAGTCCGGCGATCCGGCCAATGTAGAAGGCCAAGCGGCCCGCGCTTATTGGGGGTTGCTGTTCGGCAGGCAGTTTCGTCGGGACCAGGATGCCGAAGGCATCAACAGTCTTCTGAACTATGGCTACACGATTTTGCGGGCGACGGTTGCCCGGCACCTGATTGCCGCTGGTCTGCACCCTGGCATCCCCTTGCACCATGCCAATGCCGGAAATGCCATGCGGTTGGTGGATGACGTCATGGAACCCTTTCGGCCTTTGGTGGATGCCTGGGTTCGCCGGTTGTCTGACTTGGGCGTAGCTGCTGTCAACCCGGATAGCAAACGTGCGCTGGCTCTGCTGCCGGTTCGTACGCTGCACACCGATGCGGGTACCAGTCCGATTGCCGCCGTGATCCAGGGCGCATGTGTGTCGCTGGCGCAGGTGTATGAAGCACCATCCAATAAACTGCGTTTACCACCAGACAACGCAGAAGGACTTCGGTCAATCTGGGAAGAAAACAGTGGCCCAGAGGCTGAACAAACGGAGGAATAAGCTCAAAGCGGATCCGCCGCTGTCGGCCTACCGGTTGATGTGGGTGCTGGTAATGTTTGACCTCCCGGTCGATACCGATGTAAATCGCAAGGCGGCCAATGATTTTCGGCATGACTTGCTGGATTTTGGCTTTGAGCGCTGCCAATTTTCAGTCTATATACGTTTTTGCGAGGGCCGTGAGCAGGCGAATACCTGGACGCGCCGGATCGAGAAGGTGCTGCCACCCGGTGGCAAGGTCTATTGCTTCTATCTGACGGACAAGCAGTACGAGGGAATCGTTCGTTTTGAACACAAAACGCGCAGAAAGCCGCTCAAGAATCCAGACCAGTACCAGCTCTTTTGATGGTACGAATGGCATTTTCCCCATCCGGGGATGGGGAAAATGCCATTTTAAACAGTCTCTTGTGTGCGGTCAGAGCGTAACAGATCAGGAAATGCGCTCTAGCCGGAACCAGATCAGTCAGCGCCTCAAGAAGATCCGGGAGCGTAACAGATCAGGAAATGCGCTCTAGCCGGAACGCGTCCAGCCAGAAG
>CAYJPG010000087.1:0-12582 GCA_964371995.1 uncultured Chromatiaceae bacterium
TTTGTACACGGTCTTGAAGTGCGGGGATTGCTGACCGAAACGGTCGCTCTCGTCGATATCAGCCGGCTGGGGTTGCGCGGCATCAGTGAGAGCGGCAATGGCGGCATCTCGCTCAAGTCGCTGACCACACTCGCTGAAGTCGGCGCAGCACCGCTCGTCAGCAGGAATCCGGCCTTTGGCAGCATCGGCGATGCACTCCACTACCCGCCACGCCAGATACTCAATGTCGGCACGGTCGGCGGTTGCGTTGCTGCGGCAGCACCACTTTACGATCTGCCTGCCGCTTTTCTGGCACTCGATGGGCAGGTGCAGACCAGCCTCGCCGGCCGAGAGCGCGCCATCCCGCTGAACGACTTCTTCGTCGGCCTGTTTGAAAGTGCCTTGCAGCGCGGGGAAATCATTACCGCCATCGAACTCCCGGCCCCGGCAGCCCGCACCGCGAGCGCGTTCCTGAAGCTTGAAACCAATGCCAACGACCTGTCCATCCTCAATGTCGCCGTACGACTGACGCTGGACAAGGACGGCAAGTGCGCGGACAGCCGTGTCATTCTCGGCGGCGGTGTCGGCGAGACCTACGTGCGCGCGACCAGTGCCGAAGCGGCACTGCGCGGGCAGGCGGCGGGCGAAGCGAGCTTTGCTGCTGCTGCGGCGGCGGTCGTCGATGACTTTGAAGCCGTGGAAGATCACCGCGCATCGGCGGCCTACCGCCGCCATATCGCCCAGGTCTATGTGCGCCGTACGCTGGCCACAGCCCTCTCACGGCTGGGCTGAGACAGGAAGTCCACATGAAAACCATCGAACTGCTGATCAACGGCGCGAAGCACGAGGTGTCGGTCGAAGCCGACGAAACCCTGCTGCAGGTGCTGCGCAACCGCCTGGACCTGACCGGAACGAAAAAAGGCTGTGACTCCGGCGGCTGCGGCTGCTGTTCGGTGCAGGTGGACGGCAAGGTCGTGTACTCCTGCATGATGTATGCGGCGGGCGCCGCCGGAAAAGCCATCACCACCATCGAAGGGCTGGGCAGTGGCGGCACCAAGCTGGATCCGCTCCAGCAGGCATTCATCGAGGCGGGTGCCGTGCAGTGCGGCTACTGCACCTGCGGCATGATCATGAATGCCAGCGCATTGCTCGCCACCACAAAGAACCCGAGTGAAGATCAGATCCGGCATGCCATTGCCGGCAACCTGTGCCGCTGCACGGGCTACACCAAGATCGTCGACGCCATCAAGCTGGCGGCCACGCGGATCGCCGGCTGAGCGATGGAGAAACAGAAATGAGCCTGATTGGAAAAAGCCCGGAACGTCCCGACGCCTTCGACAAGGTCACCGGCGGCAAGGCCTTTCCGGTCAACCTCAAGGTCCCGGGCATGCTGCACGCCAAGCTGCTGCGCAGCCCCTACCCGCACGCCCGCATCCTCAGCATCGACACCAGCGCTGCCGAAAAACTGCCCGGCGTGAAGGCCGTGCTGGTCCCGTCTGAAGTACCGAAGCGCAAATTCACGCCCGTGTACTTCGTGCCCACCGATGCCGGCAGCATGGTGCAGGACATGCTCATCATGAGCGACACCGTGCGCTTCGCCGGCCAGCCGGTTGCAGCTGTCGCCGCAACTTCGCTGCGCATCGCCGAGCAAGCCATCGAACTGATCGAAGTGGAATACGAAGAATTGCCAACCGTCTTCGATCCCGAAGAAGCGATGCAGCCCGGCGCGCCGCAGTTGCACGAGCATGCGGCAAACAACGTGGCAGTGAACCCGGTGATGGGCTTCGGCGACCTGGACAAGGGATTTGCCGAAGCGGATCACATCTTCGAAGGTGTCTACAACAGCCACCGGGTGCATACCTGCTACATGGAACCGCGCGTGTGCATCGTGGACTGCGACCGGCAGGGCAATTTCACCGTGCACTCGTCGACGCAGCACCTGTTTGGCCTGCGCGAGAAGCTCGCCTTCGCGCTGGAGATTCCCGAGAGCAAGGTGCGCGTCATCAAGGCGCCCTATATCGGCGGTGGTTTCGGCGGCAAGCTCGACATGGGCTACATCGAGCCAATCGCGGCCCTGCTGAGTCGCAAGACCGGCCGGCCGGTGCGCATCGAGCAGACGCGCTACGAAGACTTCATCACCACGGCCCGGCACCCGATCAAGGTCTATCTGAAGACCGGCGTGAAGAAAGACGGCACCTTCACCGCCCGCCATGCCAGGAGCATCCTCGATACCGGTGCCCATGCGACCCACGGCGCCGAAGTCATCAACGTGCACGGGGTGTTCGGCCTGCTGATGACCTATCGCTGTCCGAACAGCAAGTGGGAAGGCTACACGGTCTACACCAACAACATGATCGGCGGCGGCTATCGCGGCTATGGGTCCCCGCAGGCCTGTTTCGCCGCCGAGTCGCAGATTGACGAGATCTGCGAGCAGCTGAAACTCGATCCGATTGAATTCCGCCGCAAGAACGCCTGGCATGCCGGCGAACCCCATCCGATGGTCCAGGGCCTGACTCTGGACACCTATGCATTCGACGAATGCCTGCAGAGTGGCGCAGAGCGCTTTGGCTGGTCGAAGCGGAAGAAGGCTGACAGCGGCAAGGGCACAAGAAAGCGCGGCATGGGCTTTGCCTGTCAGCCGCTGTGGGTCAGCGGCTGCATCGGCTTCCCGGATATTTACGAGCACTCGGGCGCCATCATCAAACTGAACCGGGACGGCACCGCCGACCTCGCAACCGCCACCATGGATATCGGTTCCGGCCAGATCACCACGCTCTGCCAGATCGCAGCCGCCGAGCTCGGCCTGCCGATGGAAGCCGTACACATGGTGCAGAACTCGGATACGACGACCGTACCGGTAGACGCGCCCACGCACGCCAGCCGGGCCACCTACAGCTCCGGCAATGCCGTGCAGGCCGCGGCGCGAACCGTCCGGGAGCGGCTGCTCAAAGTCGCCGGCATCATGCTTGATATCAGTCCGGACCAGCTCAGCGTTGTGGACGGCAAGGTCCTGGTCAAGGGCGCACCGAAGCGCTCGCTGAGCGTTGCAGAAGTCGTGACGCGCGCCGAATCGCCATTCGTGCAGCACGGCGCGAACGGACCGGCACCGACCACACTCGAGGAAAAAGGCACGATCATCGGCGTATCGAGCCTGGCGCCCAAAGCCAACCCCTCACCCGTGTCGGTGGAGTTCGTCGAAGTCGAAGTCGATACGGAGACCGGTGTGGTGCAGGTGCTGCGCGTCGTATACGCACACGACCTCGGCAAGCTGATTCACCGCAACGGTGCCGAAGGGCAGGTCGAGGGCGGTTTCCAGCAGGGCATGGGCTACGCGCTGATGGAAAACCTGCAGTTCGATCCCGTGTCAGGCTCCTGCCTGGCCGGCGATTTCCTCGACTACAAGATGCCGACCGCTGTGGAAATGCCGCGCGACATACAGAGCATCTTCATCGAGTCCAATGAACCGAGCGGCCCCTTCGGTGCGAAGTCACTGTCCGAGCCCTGCATCACGGTGCCCGCACCCGCGATCGCCAATGCGATCTACAACGCGATCGGCGTACGCATCCGCGAGCTGCCGATCACTCCCGAGAAGATACTCGCCGCACTCGGCAAGCTTTAGAGCGAGTCCGGACTCCGAACAATCCGTCTGCCCGGCGACGCCGGCCGCCAGCAGCAATCAGATACTCCGGCACCAGGTCAGCCGACTTGGAGTCCATTGGCCGGGCTGGTAGCGTAAGCCCTCGAACCGGAGGGGGATCTCATGACGCCACGCTTTCTGACGTGCTGTCTGATGGCCGTGGCGCTCCACTGCCTGTCCTTTGACCGGGCGCTGGCGGCGCCTGTCGAGGCCCCTCCGCTGCCACCCGAGGCGGCCGTCCAGCCGATCTCGCTGGGCAGTGACGGGTCTGAATCCATTGCTCTGGGCAGCATCGTGTTTCGGATAGTAACCGGCACGCCCGTCGGCAACCTCTACCGGATCGGTCGCAAGAAACCCCTGCGGGAAGACCGCTGGACGGCAAGCTCCGGGCGATCACGGGAATTCGACGTGGCCACCATGGACCGGCTCCGGGCGCAGGGCTACATGGTTGTCGATGCCACGCGGGATGTCTTCGCCCGGGCTGAACCGGGGAAGGCACGGTATCAACTGGGCGCGGTGGTTTCGCGCGCATGGCGGGACTTCTACTTCAGGTACTCCGGCAGTTACGTGGCCCTGCCGGATGAAGGCTACGGCGTCGCAAACCTTGACGTCGAGTTCCAGGTCCTTGACCAGACCACCTCGGAAGTCGTGTTCCGCAAGACTTACCAGGGCTTCGGCACCGACATGGGGCAGAACCCGTCACCGCTGATTCCGGCATTCGTGAATGCCCTCGACCACGCACTCTCCGACCAGGCATTCGTGGATCGGCTGCGCAAGCCGGCCGCTGCCGGCACGACAATGACCGGTGCACCGGCAACACCATTGCGGATCCCGGTCTGCAAAGTCGGTCGCGAAGCACGCCTGCCCGACGACCTGAAACAGATCATGCCGTCCGTAGTGACGCTCCGTGTCGGCCAGGTGACGGGAACCGGCGTTCTCGTTTCATCCGAAGGCCATGTCTTGACGGCCGCCCACCTGGTCACGGCAGCGACTCGCATTACCGCAGCAACTTCCAGCGGTATGGAATTCGACGCGTCGGTACTGCGCGTGGACAAGGCGAGTGATATCGCGGTACTGAAGCTGCCCGGCCGCGGCCATCCGTGTACGGCCGTATCCCGGACCCTGACGCTGACGACTGGCGCGGACGTATTCATCATCGGCTCGCCGCTCGACAAGAGCCTCGCCAACTCGGTGACCCGCGGGATCATGAGCGGGGAACGAACCATCGACGGCATCCGTTATGTACAGACAGACGCCAGCGTCAATCCGGGGAACAGCGGCGGACCGCTGTTCGATGTCGACGGACACGTGCAGGCGATCGTGACCACCAAGATCGTGGGCACCAGCATCGAGGGCCTCGCGTTCGGTGTCCCAATGGAGGTAATTGTCGAAGACATGGGGATAGTCTTCGACTGAGGCGGACAATGATCCGCGCCAGGTCCCGGTTGGAGGCCCGCAGAGCCTTTGCGCGCCACGGCAAGGGAGCGGGCGCCATATACTCCGGAATATGAAGCGTGCGCCCATCTCCCTTGTGGCCGGATTCGTTGCATGCATCGTGCTCGGCGGCTGCACACGGCCGGAGCCGAAACCGGATGCCGATGTCATCGTCATCGGCACCGGTATCGCCGGCCTGTCGGCAGCCCTGGAAGCTTCTGCTGCCGGGCGCACCGTCCTGCTCATCGATGCCAACTCGGTCGGTGGCGGCCATGCGGTAAAGGCCGGTGGCTTCGCGCTGGTCGGGACGCCCCTGCAGGAACGGAAGGGCTACCGGGACAGCCCGGAGATTGCAGCGAGAGATCTGCTCGCCTGGGGTGAGGATGCGGATGCGGAGTGGGTGCGCCGCTACGTGACCGCTTCCCGGACCGACGTTCATGACTGGCTGACCGGGTTCGGCGTGCGCTGGGGGTTCATTCTGGACACGCCCGAGCACTCGGTGCCCCGCTTCCATTTCGCAAATGGCGCGGCACTGAACGTGGTGGTGCCGATGATGCGGGCCGCGTTCGCCGAACCGAATCTCGGCTTTCACTGGAACACGGAAGCGGTTTCGCTCATCAACATCAACGGTGCTGTACGCGGCGTACGGGTGCGCAATCTGCGCACAGGCCTTCCACGTGATCTGGTCGCGCCGGCCGTGATCATCGCCACGGGCGGCTGGCAAAACGACCTGGCTTTTGTCCGCCGCGAGTGGCGCAATGACTTGCCCGTCCCGTCACACCTGTATTCAGGCGCTGGCCACTTCGCGACAGGTACCGGCATCCGGCTGGCGCAGGCCGTCGGCGCTGCCACCACGCGCATGGATCACCAGGTGACGTTCACCACGGGGATTCCGGACCCCCGCGATCCGGGTGGTACGCGCGCCCTGCTCGGCCAGAACCCGGGCGCCATCTCGGTCAACAGCAAGGGCCGACGCTTCATCAATGAGGCCGGACCGAGCAAGCTTGCCGACAGAACGGTACTCGGGTTGACACCCGCCACTCACTGGCTGGTCTTCGATGCCGACGGTTTGCGCACGCTGCGAATCCGGGATGCCGTATGGCTGGGCAATCCGCAGGGCATCAAACCACTGATGCAGGCTGGACTCATCCGCCAGGCTGATTCCATTCCGGCGCTGGCCATCGAGGCAGGCCTGCCGGCGATGGCACTGGAGCAGACAGTGCAGCGCTGGAACGCCGCCGTGCTGGCTGGCGAGGACACCGACTTCGCCCGCTTCGCGCCGGGCAGGCCGGACCCGACCGCGCGGATCCTTCGCAAGGCGCCGTTCTACGCGCTGCAGTTGTTCCCGATGACGCGCAAGAGCATGGGCGGCCTCGCGATCGGCGCAAACACCGGTGTGCTGGATCAAACGGGGCAACCGATTCGGGGACTGTATGCTGCCGGAGAAGTCACGGGCGTCGCGGGCATCAACGGCAGTTATGGCGGCGAAGGCACGTTTCTGGGTCCCTCGGTGTATCTCGGCCGACTGGCGGGCCGCGCTGCGACGGGCGGTGAAACCGTCGGGCGCACCCCGGTGGCTGTGCCACCGCCGGCCAAGGCCGCCGTGTCTCCCGATCCGGCCTACAGGGAACGGGCCATCACGGTGCCACCGGACGCGCTGACGCGACTGACCGAGGCCAAACGCCCCGGCTACTGGCACTTTGAAGAAGCGCACCGCGTTGTGCTCGAACGCGCGCTGGACTGCACGGCCTGTCACACACCCGACTGGCCGACTGTGGCTCCCGCGACGGCGGCCCAGCAACAGGCGCAACTGAATGCCTGCGGCACCTGCCACTAGCAGGCTGGCGACAATCAACCGGATTTATGCAGTCCATGACCATGGACGTACGTGTGCATCCCTACATCGTGCATTTCTCCGTTGGCCTGATCCTGGCCAGTGTGGCGCTGTTCCTGGTCGCTGCCGTGTTTCGGCGGCGGCCCTGGTCGGCATCCCTGCTACATGCGGCGCGCTGGAACCTGTGGATCGGCGCCGCCTGTGCGCTGACGTCCATCGGCACCGGCTTCGTCGACTACATCAGCAACCCCTGTGACGCGGCGGCCATCGAAGCCACCGTCCTGCACCGGCGCTCGGGTGCCGTGACCTGGTGGTCATCGCTGATCGCCGGCATCGCCGTATACCGCACACGTCAGCGCCCACCGGGCGGGGTGCTGATGGGCTGGCTGCTGTTCGTGGCCCTGGCGGCGATGACGGCCGCCAGACTCGGCACGGATCTCACCTACGACCGCGGGCTCGGTGTCGCGTCGGCCTGGCCGGACGACGCGACCGCCTGCTTCGAACTGGAGCGCCAGCCGCCCGCTACTCCAGCACCGCCACGGACTTGATCTGCGCCCAGACCCGCTTGCCGGGACTGAGGTCCAGTGCATGCACTGAGCGCGCCGTCAGCCGCGCCAGCAGCAGGGTGCCACCGACATCGATCTGTGCGAGTCGCGCTGCCGGATGACCGCTGGCCGTGATGGCCTTTACCGTGCCGGGCAGCAGATTGAGGATGCTGACGTCCTCGCAATGGGTGAGCGCAAGGCTTACGTCGCGCGCCAGCACCCGAAGGCGCAGCCGGCGACCGATGGTCACGCCATTGTCCTGTGCCCACAGATTGCCGCCAGGAAATGAGGCTTGCAGCAGATGCCAGTCTGCATCGCGCACCGCCGCTGTCGCCTCGATCACGACGCCGGCATCGTCCTCCTCGCTGTGCGGCAGATCGAGCCGCGACATGAGTTCCGCAATCGGACCGCTGGCAAATACGCGCCCCTGCTCCAGCACGACGAGGTGATCAGCAAAGCGCGCGACCTCATCCGGCGAATGGGTCACGTACAGGACCGGGATCTGCAGCGTTTCGTGCAACTGTTCAAGATACGGCAGGATCTCCCGCTTGCGTGCGAGGTCGAGTGCGGCAAGCGGTTCATCGAGCAGCAGCAGGCGCGGACTCACGGCCAGCGCGCGTGCGATGGCAACCCGCTGGCGTTCGCCACCGGACAGCCGTTCCGGTTTGCGCGAAAGCAGCGGTCCGATGCCGAGCAGCGCGATCGCCTGGTCCAGCGACACGCGGCGTTCAGCTGCGGCGATACGCCTGAGACCGAACTCGAGGTTGCCCTGCACCGTCAGGTGCGGGAACAGGGCGGCATCCTGAAAGACGTAGCCGATAGCCCGGCGGTGAACGGGAACGAAGCGCGTCTGGTCCTGCCAGACCTCGCTGCCGAGCGTGAGAAGACCGCCAGGCGCACGCTCGAATCCGGCCACACAACGCAGCAGCGTCGTCTTGCCGGAACCGGAAGGACCGAACAGCGCCGTGACGCCCGTTGCCGGGATACTTAGATCCACGTCCAGACTGAAGCCGGGCCAGTCGATGCGAAAACGCGCGGCGATGTTCATGGATGTACGAGGCGGTATCGGCGGTTGATCGCATACACACCGAGCAGCAGCAGGAATGACGCCACCAGCAAGCTGCCCGCCAGCAGATGCGCAGAGGCGTAGTCCATCGCTTCGGCATGGTCGTAGATGGCAATCGACAGTACGCGGGTCTCGCCCGGAATATTGCCGCCCACCATCAGGACGACACCGAATTCACCCACCGTATGTGCGAAACAGAGCGTGATTGCGGTGATGAAACCGCGCCTCGACAACGGCACCACAACGTTGAAGAAGCGGTCCCAGGGGCCGGCACGCAGCGTCGCGGCGGATTCCGTCATCTGGCTGCCGACAGCGGCAAAGGCGTCCTTCAGCGGCTGCACCATGAAGGGCAGTGAATAGAGCGTGGATGCGAACACGAGTCCGCTAAAGGTGAAGGCCAGATGCGGCAGCCCGAAGGCCTGCAGCAGGCCGCCGATCGGCCCCTTCGGACCCAGCGCGACCAGCATGTAGAAACCCAGCACGGTGGGCGGCAGGACCAGCGGCAGGGCGACTACCGCTTCCAGCAGCAGCGCCCCGCGTGCCCGGGTACGCGCCAGCCACCACGCCAGCGGCGTGCCGACCAGCAGCAGGATCAGCGTAGTAATGGCAGCGAGCGCGAGTGTGGTGCGCAGCGCCAGCAGGTCAGCCCCGGACATGCCTACTCTGCCTCTTCAACCGGCAGCACGAAGCCGTAGCGGCGCATCACCGCACGCGCCGCTGCGCTGTCGATCCAGGCCGCGAAAGCAGCGGCCAGCGGATTGTCTTTCGCTCGCCGGGTGATCACATAGCCCTGCTCCAGCGGTTCATGCCAGGTATCGGGAATCAGCGTCCACGCGCCACGGTCCTTCAGGCCCGGAGCCAGCACCAAAGACAGCGCGACGATGCCGGCATCCGCAGCCCCGCTGTCGATGAACTGCGCGGTCTGCGCAATGTTCTCGCCACGCACCAGCTTCGGCGCCATCGCCATCCACACGTTGGCGTACTCAAGCGCCTCGCGCGCACGTTTGCCATACGGCGCGTGATCGGGATTGGCGATGGCGAATTTGCGGATGGCAGCCGTTGGCAATTCCTTTAACGACAGCCGGCCAAGTTCAGGCTTGAGGCTCCACAGCACGATGCGGCCCAGCGCATAGGGCGTCGCCGGGCCGCTGGTCAGCCCCTGCTGTTCCAGCGCACGCGGATAGCTGATATCCGCCGAGAAGAACATGTCGAATGGCGCACCGTTGGCAAGCTGCGCAGAGAACTTTCCGGACGAGCCGTAGATGACCTCAACGGCGTCATCCGGATGCGCGGCGCGAAACCCCGCGACGATTTCCGGCATCGCGAATTGCAGGTCGGATGCGGCAGCAATAGTGAGCGAACCGGCGCCGGCGGCAACGGGGGCCAATGCCAGCACAAGTGTAAGTACCAGCACCAGTGAACCACCGACCTTGAGCTGCGCTTTTCCGACCATGGACCTGCTGCCTGTGCCTTGCATCGTTCCGTGTATAGCAGACCACATCAATCGACCGCAGCGCAAAACATCTGTTCTAGAATGCCGGCACGCCACGCTACATTCATCCCGGAGCATCGATGCCGTGACATCCGCCCCCGAAGCACCCGGCAGACCTGGACGCGGCACGCTGCTGCGCTGGATCGGCTGGTTCGGCATTGCAAACGCGGCACTGTATGGGTTGGTCGGACTGCGTTACCTGTTTGCCTTTGGCCTGCCCGGCTCCGGTACAGCGACGGTTTACATCCTGCTGGCGTTTATCGGCCAGTTCGCCCTGCTCGGCTTCCTGCCGCTGACGTTGCTGCTCGGACCCGTCGCGCTGGTCCTGCCGCGCAAGACGCTGCTGATGATTATCGGCGTGCCGGTCGCTGCAGCCGGACTGACGATCGTCGCGCTCGATACAAATGTGTTTGCGGAGTACCGCTATCACATGAGCGCGCTGACAGCGCAGATCTTTGCCAGCTCCACCTGGATTTTCGCCGGCATCATCTTCTTCGTTGCGCTGCTGTTTCAGGCTCTGCTCGCGGGCAATGTCTGGCAGCGGGTCGCAGCAAGCGGAGGCGGCAAGGGGCTCCGGCTCGCCGTGCTGATGGTCCTCTGCTGGTGTGGCGGGCAGGGCATCCACATCTGGGCGGATGCGACGGCTTATGTACCGGTGTTGAGCTTTACCCGTTACCTGCCGGTGTATTTCCCGATCAAGGCCAAGCGCCGCCTCTCGCAACTGGGTCTGGTCGATCACAAGGTCGTCGAACGGGAGCGCCTGCTGCGCAAGGCCAGCGCACCGGACAGCGGTCAGCTGCACTACCCTTTGCAGCCGCTGGTCTGCAATGCCGGCAAGGAGGCCCTGCCGAATATCCTGTTTGTGGTGATCGACGCCTTGCGGCCGGACAAGATCGGGCCGGAGTACACGCCGCGGATCGCAAGATTTGCGGCTGAAGGACTGCAGTTCAGCAACCAATACAGCGGCGGCAATTCGTCGCGCATGGGCTTTTTCTCCATGTTTTACGGTCTGCCGAGCACCTACTGGCAGGCGTTCAACGACACGCAGCGCCAGCCGGTGCTCATGGACCAGCTGGTCGCGCAGGGCTATGAGATCGCCGCATTCAGCTCGGTAGGGTTTGGCGGTCCGGCAGAACTGGACCACACCGTGTTTGCCTCTGTCAGCCCGGAACACATGTATTCAGCGCCGCACGACGGTGACCGCAACGTCGATATCACCCGCGCCTGGCATCGCTGGTTTGATGTGCGTAATGCCCCGGGCATACCCTTCTTCAGCCTGCTGTACTACGACCCGGGCAATGCGGCCAGCGATACGGGCACTTCCGCGGCGCCGAGCACGCTCGCTGAGCGCTATGCAGCCTATCTGCATGGCATCAAGGCCACCGATCATGAAGTACAGGATGTGCTCGCGGCCGTCGACGCAAAAGAAGGCCAGCGCGAAACACTGGTGATCATCGCCAGCGACCACGGCTATGAGTTCGATGAGCTGGGTCTCGGCAATATCGGCCACGGCAGCAACTACGGCCCCTGGCAGTTGCGTTCCACCCTGCTCATGCGCTGGCCGGGTCGCAAACCGCAGGTGTACACACATCGCAGTGCACACCAGGATCTGCCCGGCACCCTGTTGCAAGACGTATTCGGCTGCCAGAATCCCGTATCCGACTACAGCAGTGGCGGCAATCTCTTCGATGGGAAATCCTGGGACTGGATCATTGCCGGCAGCTACAGCGACTACGCGATTGTCGAGCCGGACAAGCTGATCGTCACCTGGCCTGGCGGGCTGGTCGAAGTCCTGGGGCCGGATTACCGTCCGAAATCGGGTATCCGCCTCAACCCCGCCACGATCGAAGCGACGATGCTTGAAATGCGGCGCTTCTACCGGTGAGCGCAGCTGATAGGAATCCGGGCACCATGAGACGACTGCTGTTCTATGTCGAACAGGACTACTCCTTCGATATCCTGCGCCCGCTGCAGGCCGAAGCGTGGCGCCGCGGGCACGAAGTGCGCTGGCTGGTGCTCGGCGATGCGTCGCCCGCTTTGCTGAAGGCGGATGAAGTTGCCGCCCGGAATGCAGCAGACGCCGTCCGCTATGCCCCGCACGCCCTGTTCGCCCCGGGCGACCGGGCGCCTGCCTTCATTCCGGGCCTGAAGGTCGAGGTATTCCACGGTCTCAATGAAGACAAGCGCGGCGACCCCATCCCCGAGCGCGGGCTGTTTGACCTCTATTGCACCCAGAGCCCGCCACAGACCGCGATGCTGCAGCCCCTGGCGCAGCAGCGCGGTTATTTCCGGGTAAGGGAAACCGGCTGGCTCAAACTGGATGCCATTTACAACCATCCCCGCGACAGCATCCGCCGCGACCGGCCACAGATCCTGCTGGCTTCGACCTTTACGCCCAGCCTGTCGGGTGCCGAGGCCCTGTATGCGGAGATTGCGCGGCTCAGCCAGTCACCGGAATGGCAATGGCTGATCACCCTGCACCCGAAGATGGCACCAGCCACCGTCGAGCGCTACCAGGCGCTGGCCAGCGACAATCTGCAATTCCACAGCACCGACAAGGTCATCGGGCTTCCGCACCGGGCCGATGTCATGGTC
>CAYJPG010000088.1:0-12567 GCA_964371995.1 uncultured Chromatiaceae bacterium
GTCCGCCACCGTCCGCGACCTTCCCGCTGAGCGGCGTGCCGGCTGCCAGCGATTCGCTGTCGAAGCTGATGACGTAATTGCCTGGCGGTGTCCGGCCGGCAAGCACCGGAATCGGCAACACGACCTGCGACAGCTGTACTGTGCCGATCGCGGTTTCGACCCAGCCATCGAGCCAGGCGATCTGCTTCATTCTGATACTGAGCTGGCTGTTGCCGGTCAGCGACGCCATGCCGGGCGACAGTACCTGCAGCGGTGCTGCGGCTTCGATATCGCGAATGATCAGTCTGCCGCCCAGCGAGCGCGAAACATGTCCGGAAAAGAAACCGTCCGGCAGCCGCGCCTCGATATGTGCGCCGAGTTCACCGCGCAGCAGTCGCCACGGCTCAAATCGCCAGCGCAGCTGATCGAAGCGCAGCGGTCCCGCGCTCAGGGTACGCGCGCTGCCTGACCAGATGGTGCCGGCCAGGCCGCTGGTGACCGCACCGGATTTCGTCAGCAGTGGCAGAACGGTACTTGCCGGAATGAGCAGCAGCAGCGACAGGCCCAAAGAAGCCAGGCCAGTGAACAGCAGGGTGCGTTGTATACGCGTCATGTCAACTCAGCGTCCGACCGGACTCAGTACCAGGTTGGCGTTCACGCGTCCCGGCTCACCTGTCGGGTCGAAACTGGCCGACACGGCAGCGAGTCCCTGTCCGGACTGCACATCGGAGATCCACAGCAGCAACTCGTCGAAGGGTGCGTTTTCCAGGCGCAGGCGAACGCCGCCGTTGCCTTCAGGCTGATTGCGCTTCAGATAGCTGCTGAGTCCGCGTTCCCTGGTCGAGCGGTCAACCAGCACGATTACCGATTCGCCACTGCCCTGCGCCTGCACGGCGGGGCCCGATTGCGGCCCAAAGCGCTGCGCGACCTGTTCGATATCGCCCAGCAGCCGGCGCTGTTCGGCAACGCGCTCTGCGGCGGCATCGCGGGCCTGGTACAGCGGCCGGATGCCGAGCGCGAAGATCAGCGCGACGAGCGTAAACAGTGCGCCGGCCATCACCATCCAGCGCTCACGCGGCGCCAGCTTGTCGAACCACTGCTGAAGCGGCGCCAGGTTCATGCCTCACCCGCCTTGCCGGCTGGCGTGATCCGGATGCGTCCCTGGATCTGCTCACCTTCAGCATTGGAAGACTGGATCTCGGCATTTAGCCGACCGCCTTCGGTCACCAGCTTGCGAATACTGTCGAGCGAATCGGCGCTGGGCACGCGCAAGGTCAGTTCCATGGTGCCGGTGCGGAAGTTCAGTGCCTCTATCCGCGCGTTGCCGGTGCGTGACACTGCCCCCGCGACAGTACGCAGCGTATCGAGAAACTGCCTGCCTATCGCGAGGCCCTGTTGCGGGCTGCCGGCCTGCAGGCGCTGATCGACAAGCGCACGCACATCCTGTGCGGCTGAACCGGGAAATGTATGCGCAATGGCCTGGCTCAGTTGAACTTCGAGCGCTGCGGATTCGCGCTTCAGGCGCCAGGTTTCGATTCCGGCATTCAGCAGCATCGTGAGGCCCAGCGCTGCAATGAGTGCCGCAGCCAGACGCCAGCGCGGCCAGTAACTCGCGAAGGTAGAGCGATTCGCATACCGTCCCTGCAGCAGGTTGACACCCGGACTGACGACGACGCCGGCTGCCAGGCGTGCCAGCGCCCCGTCCGGCAGACGCCGGACCTCGAGGCTCTGTACCTGCTCCTGCATTCCCTCCCAGACCGAGTTTGGCCAGCCGTCGGTAGTGGCGTCATAAATCTGTAGCTGGCGGGGTGCGGTCGCGCTGTCATCACTGGCGGGCCTGGTCTGCGCCAGCCAGAGGCTCAACAGGGCATCAAGGCCGTCGGTCTCAGCAGCCACCGCATCGCCGCCCGGATCGCGCAGAATTACCTGTGTGTCTTCGAGCAGTATTGTCGTCGTGCCGACAAGATCGGCCACGCCGTCGCTGTCGGCAAATATGGCCTTGGGCGCCACCCCGGCTTCTGCCAGCAGGGCGAGACTGTCTTCAAGATGTGTACGCCGGATCACCGCAACGCTGATCCGGCCATCGGCGTGCCGCACGCCACTGGCGAAGTGCAGATCATCGATGTCTTCGGCGAGCAGGTCTTCCCGAGCGACGGGCAGGGCGAGAGCGAGGCGGTTCTGGTTGCGAACGGGAAGGGCGGCGCGGGTGCGCAGCACCCGCGTTGAGGGCAGCAGACAGACGACGCGTCTGCCACCCGCCAGCGCAGCTGCACCCGCCACCGGTCCGGCCGCAGGTGCCAGCGTGCAGGCGCCGGTGTCATCCACGACAATCCACTCGGCGAGTCCGGCGTCGCTGGCTCGGAGGCGGACTACGAGGGTTTCACTCATCGGTCATTTCACGTCAAAACTGCGCAGGCGGACCGCGACGTTTTCGCCGTGGCGTTCGAGGAGACTGTACAGAGTGGACTGGGTGGTGCCAATAGAGGTGGTCACAGTCAGCAGAAACCAGTCGCTTTTTACGTCGATGTCGTTCTCGATGGCTTTGAAACCGGGCGCCTCGTCAATGAAGTCGCTTACTTTCGCGTATTCCTGATTGAGCAGCGGTTCAACGCTTTCCAGGGTTTCGTTGTCCACCAGCGAAGCCAGCACAACGTCGGTGGCGGTGTTTACATTAATCAGGCGCGGTTTGTCGGTTGTCGGCAGGGCGGTGACATGGGGCTCCAGTGCCGCATAGATCTCCGGCGTGTAGCCTTCTACGGCCTGCAGTTCGCTGATGGAAACGAACCAGAAATCTGCTGGCCGGTAGGGCGGTTCGCGGCTGGTGTAGTGGTCATCCTCGGCGCCGTTCAGTTGTGGGGCCTGGTCCGGATCGATCCAGTCGACCGTTGCTTCCATGAGCGAAGTCGCTGTGTTTGCATCCAGTGGTGATTCGAGCGGCAGCAACATCAGCATGCGTACAAACTGGCGGCAGGTCTTCTCAACCGGCTTGCCCTTGCCATCCACCAGGCTGTTGAGGTCAAAGCGGCCCTGCTGATCGAGCAGCCAGCCCTCGAAGAACCCGCCATCGAAATCACGCTTCAGCGGCGTGGCCCAGATCTCCTTCGTCGTATCCATGCCGTTGGGATCGTTGCGAAAGTCCTTGACCAGAAACACCCTGGCGACTTCTTCGCCACCGAGGTCGTATTGACGCGCCTGGTCCTGCAGCAGCAACGTTTCGGTACGGCGCAGATCGACACTGCTCTGCCACAGCAGGTTTACTGCGAGTACCGTTGCCAGGGTCACGACCAGCACTGCCGTCAGCACAGCGATGCCACGTTGGCGGGCCGGACCTGCGCACCGCTTCACTGCGCCACCTCGATCAGACGCTCGACGGCGCCCCAGTCCTTGAGATCCAGAACGATGCGCACCGCGCGTGGTCGCTGGCCGACGACCGTGCTGGCTGCCTGTGCGGGCGGCGGCCACTGGGTTCGCCATTCATTCTGCGTATCGAGATAGAACAACTTGAATTCATTGACGCCGCTCAGCAACTCCTGGCTGCGCGGCTCCTGGCCCAGCACATGATCCATCACCGGCCAGTATTCGCGAATCAGCTTGTCGTCATCCAGCCGATACTGCACGCGCTGCAGGGTGCCGCGATGGGGCAGGCCGGCCGGATTGGGCCAGCCGCCACGGCTGAGCCGCAGCTCCACGCCGAACAGGCGGCCATCAGCCAACAGGGGCGCCTCACCGGCTGTACCGAGTTCGTCGCGGACAAAGCGCGGCGCGAGATTACTGAAGTCGCCGCTCATCAGGCGCAGCGCCCGCTGCAGTTTGCTGAGACGATCCATCTGTTCGCGAGCGATGGTGGTCTGGTCGACCACAGTATTCAGGCCGCCAAGCGCCATCGCACCGATGACCGCAAAGATACCCATCGCGACCAGCAGCTCAAGCAGCGTAAAGCCGCTGACCGTGCGTCTGAGGCCAGTCAGTGATCTCCAGCGGACGGGCTTGCGATATGGCATGTTCAGCGGCCCGGCTCGATCGGCACCCAGTCGGCGCGCTGGCTGCCGGGTTCCATGGCCTGGCTGGCGGCCCGTCCCATAAAGCCGGAGATCGAGGTGACGACCTGTTCCGGGTTGTCGGCGAAGGCCACCGAAACGTCAATCTGGCGCAGATCTTCAAAATCGGTTTTATCAACCTTGACTGTGTAGCGCCATTTGGCGCGCCCCATTTCGGTTTCCCCGGAACTGCTGCCGATGGCAGGGAATGCACCGGTCAGCCGTTGCGCGGTGAGCTGGTTCAGCGCGACCCAGTCGGCAAAGGTCTTGTCACGCAGCCGACTCGCCGTGGTCAGCGTCTGGTTGACTTGCCCAAAGGCGGCCAGCAGTCCCAGCGCAACGATCACCAGTGCGACCAGCACTTCGATGAGCGTGAAACCCGGCTGTCCGCGCCGCTCATTTCTCATCGCGGGTGATTTCCGTCGTGCCATCTGTTGCGACATCGAGGGTGTAGCTTCGCCGGTCGACGCGATCACGGATGTGTACCACAAAGGCGTCGCTGATATCGCCAGAGGAAAATATGAAGACTTGTGGCCGGTAGCTTTTCTCCACTTCCTTTGCACTGTTTTCGAGGACCACTCTGCGTCCTTCGATTTCCAGCTCGAAGCCAAAGCTTTTGTTGAGTTTCCGGGGTGCCAGGACCTCATCCTGGATTTGCATCCAGGTGTCGTCGGTGGGGTCTGCGATCTGCCCGCGTGACCAGACAGAGAACTCGTAGCTCTGCGGATAAAAGCGTATGCCCAGTTCGCGCGCCTGGAAAGTTGAGTCCTCCACCGCAAGATGTATGAGCGTTTCGAGGCGTTCGGTTTCCTGACGCAGTTCCCGGTCTACGCCACCGGCCACGCCCACAGCCAGCGTGAACATCGTGGCAATGACGCCGACGATGAATACCACCACCAGCACTTCGAGTAGGGTGAAGCCCTGCTGCTGCCGAGCATTTACCGGACAGGGCATGCGGCCGGTCAGTCGATATCCCAGTTACCGATATCGGCATCGACGCCGTCACCGCCCGGCCGCCCGTCGCGGCCCAGCGTATAGATGTCGAACGCCCCCTGTTTGCCGGGGTTCTCGTAGATATACGGTCGGTCCCAGGGATCCTTGGGCAAGCGGTCGAGATAACCGCCCTCAGGCCACTTCTGACCGGGATCCTGTGGCGGGGTGACGAGGGCATCCAGCCCTTCCTGGCCGGTCGGATACCGAAAACTGTCCAGGCGATAGAGCTTCAGGGCGCTTTCGATGGCGCGGATGTCCTGCTGTACCTTGGCGCTCTGTGCATCGTCGATGCGGCTGATTACGTTCGGTGCAATCAGTGCGGCAAGAATGCCGAGGATGACCACCACAACCATGATTTCTATCAGCGTAAAACCGCGCGCTGCCCGGAACTCAGCGTTCTCGAACTTCATGTATTGGCCTCGTGATTCTGCGATGATCCGCTGCAACCCAACAGCAGCGGCAACCCGTGGGCAATTATCCGCCACCGGGACAGGGCCTGCCAGTAAATTTCAGAAAGATTTGACCTGGTGCGCATAACAGCACGAAACATAAGCTTTTCCCCCTGGCAGAAATCCTCGTCCCTGGTGTGGGCCATGGGCTTTGCGCTACTGCTCATCGGCCTGCAGTTCCTGCCGGTCGAGCTGCACCGAAAACTCTGGTATGCGCGTGATGCGGTGGCCGACGGCGAATACTGGCGGCTTCTGACCGGCAATCTGGTGCATCTGGGCTGGCGTCATCTGGCGCTGAATGTGGGCGCGCTGCTGCTGGGGATATGGGTGTTCTATCCGGCGCGGACACCCATCGGCTGGATCCTTGCACAGCTTGTCTGTTCACTTGTCAGCACCCTCGGGCTTTATCTGTTCAGTCCGGACGTTTTCTGGTGTGTGGGCATGTCGGGCGCGCTGCACGGTCTGCTGATCATTGGTGCGCTGGACTGGATCCGCCAGGGTGATCGGGTCGGCTGGGTCCTGCTGCTGATCTGGATCGCGAAGCTGGCATGGGAGCAATTTAACGGTGCCGTGCCCCTGTCCGCAGAAACTATCGGTTCACCGGTGGTCACTGACGCGCACCTGTGGGGTGCGGTCGGCGGCTTCCTGTTTGTCGCCGCTGAGTCCGCAGTGCGGAAGCTGCGCGCCTGAAACCCGATCGGCTGTGCTGCGCCTGTCTATAATGCGGCACCTGAATGCACCACCTGGGCTTGCGGAGATTAGAATTGGATAAGCCAGCCACGCTTTTTTCACTTGCCGGTGAGCGGGCGCTCGTTACCGGCGCTTCGCGCGGAATAGGCGCAGCGATCGCCGATCTGCTCGGGCAGGCCGGTGCCACCGTGATCGGTACGGCGACTACGGAAGCGGGGGCCGCCGCGATCAGTGCCAGGTTTCAGGCTCTGGGTGTAACCGGTCGCGGGTTAGTGCTGGATGCATCAAAAGCGACAGCTGTCAGCGCCGTGGAAGCCGATATCAGCGCGAATGAGGGTTCGGTCAGTATTCTGGTCAACAATGCGGGCATCACGCGTGACAATCTGCTGATGCGCATGAAAGAGGACGACTGGCAGGCTGTCATCGATACGAATCTCTCCGCCGTGTTCCTGACAAGCAAGACCTTCATGCGCGGCATGCTCAAGGCGCGGCATGGCCGGATCATCAATATTTCGTCGGTTGTGGGTGTCATGGGCAACCCCGGCCAGACGAACTACGCGGCCGCCAAGGCCGGGATGATCGGGTTCAGCAAGGCGATGGCGCGGGAGGTGGCCAGTCGGGGCATCACGGTAAACGTCATCGCGCCGGGCTTTATCGCCACCGACATGACTGCAGGCCTAGCCGAGGCTCAGCGCAAGGAACTGGAGGCAGGTGTGCCACTGCAGCGCCTGGGCACGGTGGAGGACGTGGCGGCCGCAGCCCTGTTTCTGGCCGCGCGATCCGGCAGTTACATCACCGGGGAGACCGTACATGTCAATGGTGGCATGCTGATGCCGTGATCCGGCTTATCCCCCGGTGAGGGTTTTTTTGCAATGCTAGATTGACCGGTGGGCTTAACCTAGAATACCCGCCCGGTGGGGCACTCAATTGGTGGGCGTACAAGCCGGCCCACGCTATTTTCGGACTCACGAGCAGAGGACATAGAGACATGAGCAGTATTGAGGAACAGGTCAAGAGCATCGTTGCCGAGCAGCTCGGCGTAAAGGAAGAAGAGGTCACCAACAAAGCCTCTTTCGTGGATGACCTTGGCGCCGATTCCCTGGATACGGTTGAACTGGTCATGGCTCTTGAAGAAGAGTTTGAGACCGAGATACCTGACGAGGACGCCGAGAAAATCAAGACGGTACAGCAGGCTATCGACTACATCACTCAACGGGCTGCTGCTTCCTGAGCTTCGTTTCCGTCCCCGGGGCATTTCAGCCCGCTTTGTTTCGAGGGTAGACCGGCATGTCCAGCCGACGCGTCGTCGTTACCGGTATGGGAATCATTGCCCCCGTGGGCAATGATGTGGAGACCGCCTGGTCGCAGGTGGTTTCCGGTCGCAGTGGTATTGGGCCGATCACCGATTTCGATGCCAGCCAGTTTTCGACCACCATCGGCGGCAGCATTCGCAACTTCGATGTGGGTCAGTACATTCCGCCCAAAGAACAGAAAAAAATGGATCCGTTCATCCATTTCGGTATCGCTTCCGCCCAGCAGGCCGTTGCACATGCCGGACTGGCGACGGCGGGTTACGCACCAGGCCGGGTTGGTGTAGCCATAGGCTCCGGAATCGGCGGGCTCGGCACGATTGAAGCAAATTTCATTCGCTACACCGAAGGTGGTCCGCGCAAGATTTCGCCGTTCTTCGTTCCGGCCAGCATCATCAACATGATCGCCGGCCATATTTCCATCCAGTACGATTTCCGTGGTCCGAATATTGCACTGGTCAGTGCCTGCACGACCTCTACCCACTGTATCGGCATGGCGGCGCGCCTGATTGCCTATGGCGATGCCGATGTCATGCTGGCTGGCGGTGCAGAGCACGGGCTCACGCCACTTGGTCTGGGCGGATTCTGTTCGGCGCGCGCGCTGTCTCAACGCAATGACGATCCGGAGGGGGCAAGCCGGCCCTGGGACAGCGATCGCGACGGTTTCGTGCTCAGCGATGGCGCAGCATGCTTGGTGCTTGAAGAGTATGAGGCGGCACGCCGTCGTGGTGCGCAGATCTTTGCTGAAGTGGCCGGTTTCGGCATGAGTGCCGATGCACACCACATTACAGCACCGGCAGAGACGGGCGATGGTGCACAGGCCAGCATGCGTGCTGCGCTGAAAGACGCCGGAATGAATCCCGAAGGCCTCCAGTACATCAATGCACATGGCACATCCACGCCGTTGGGTGATGCGGCAGAAACACGGGCAGTCCGCTCGGTCTTCGGCGCGCATGCAGACAAGCTGGCCGTGAGTTCCACGAAATCCACGACCGGCCATCTGCTGGGTGCTGCAGGTGCGGTGGAGGCCGTATTCAGCATACTGGCCATTCGTGACCAGGTTGCGCCACCGACCATCAACCTGCACAAGCCGGGTCCGGATTGCGACCTGGATTACGTGCCGAACACTGCGCGCAAGATGCCGATAGATGCAGTATTGAGTAACTCATTCGGCTTCGGCGGAACCAACGGCAGCCTCATTTTCCGGCGCGTTTGAGGTTCCGGTGCCGGCTGCCGGCAGCACATCGACAGCGGCCTGAATCGCTGTGACACCGTCCATCGTCAGTACAGTCCAGCTGCCGGCAGGATTCGACCTTCTCGATCTGCACTGCCTGGCACCGGAGCGCTATCCTTTCCTGCTTGAAAGCCTCGGTGGCACAACCGGACAGGAACGTTTCGACATCCTGTTTGCCTTTCCGGGCCAGACGCTTCGTCTGGACGAAGACTGGAAACTCTCCGGAGACCATGCCGGGCGATCCACGGGGTTTCTGTCGGCACTCGATGCCTGGTGGGCAAGTGAGTCCGCACAATGCCCTCCTGAGACCGGTGCAGATAACGGCGTCGCTGCGACATCCGGTCTGCCGTTTCAGGGTGGCTGGTTCATCTTTCTGGCTTATGAACTGGTTCGGGAAACCGAGCCGACCGTCAGGCCTGCAGCGCTGTCCGGATTCCCTGTTGCGCTGGCAGTTCGTATACCCGTGGCGCTCATCCGCGACCGGCACAGTGGCCAGGCATGGGTGCTGGCCGAGCCGGGGAATGAACCGGCTACCGCACAGATAACAGCAGACATCGATACCGCGATACAGGCCGGGAATCAGCCGACCGGGGGCACAAGAACGTTTGCAGACCACATTAATGAACCGGACCCACAGGAATTCCTCAACGCTGTTGAAACGACGCGCCAGCTGATCGCAGCCGGCGAGGTATTTCAGGTCAATCTGGCCCGGCGGTGGACGGGCGAGTTGCAATCCGGAATTCAGGCCTGGCAAACCTATCACCGGCTGCGTGAAGTGAATCCGGCACCGTTTGCCGGATTCGCAAAGTTCAGCGATTGCGCGATCATCAGTTCATCGCCTGAGCGACTGGTACGCGTCCGCGACGGATACGTGGAGACGCGGCCGATAGCCGGCACGCGGCCGCGGGCGAACACGGCTGATCCTGAGGAGGAGCGACGCAGGGCATTGCTCGGTAACGCCAAGGAGCGCGCGGAACACGTGATGCTGATCGATCTGGAGCGCAACGATCTCGGCAGGATCTGTGTACCGGGTACTATAGCGGTGAACGAACTGATGACCGTTGAGTCCTATGCGCACGTACATCATATCGTTTCGAATATTCGTGGCGAGCTGCGCGCAGGCGTTACACCGGGCATGGTGATTCGTGCGGTTTTTCCAGGCGGCACAATCACGGGTTGCCCGAAGGTCCGCTGCATGGAAATTATCCGGGATCTGGAAGCGCAACCGCGTGGGCCATATACGGGATCGATGGGTTATCTCAATCGCGACGGCAGCTGTGATTTCAATATTCTGATCCGCACCATCCAGGTACGTGGCAGGAAGTTCGCGCTTTCGGCAGGGAGCGGCATCGTGGCCGATTCCGTTGCGGAGCGGGAGCTCGATGAGACCCGGGCAAAGGCCAAGGGCATGCTGCTGGCCCTGGAGAGCTGACAGGCAATGGAGCGATACTGGATCAATGGTGTGCCCGGCAGGCTTGTCGATATTGACGATCGCGGCCTGACCTATGGTGACGGTCTGTTTGAGACCATTGCGATCCGCCGTTCTGTTGGCCGATTTCTCGATCTGCATCTGGACCGGCTGTATGCTGGCGCCGCACGGCTCAATCTCTCTGCACCAGAGCGCGACTCGCTCCGCGCGCAGCTGTCAGCCGCTGCGGCGAGCATCGATGAAGGCGTGATGAAGCTGATCCTGACCCGTGGTCGCGGGCCGCGCGGCTATGCGCCAGCACAGCATCAGCAGCCGACTGTCGCCTGGGGCCTGGATCGGTGTACAGCGCAGCGCTGGACACCGATCCGGGTGCGCTGGTGTGAGACCATCGCCGGGCGGAATCCTGTCACGGCGGGCCTGAAAACGCTGTGCCGTCTGGAGCAGGTGCTGGCCCGCGCTGAGTGGCAGGATGAATTGATCGCTGAGGGTTTTATGTGCGATGAGCAGGGCCAACTGGTGGGTGGTACCGCCTGCAACGTATTCATCGTCTCGGGCGGGCGCCTGCTCACGCCTTCGGTCACACATGCGGGTATCAGCGGTGTGATGCGTCGAGTCATCCTGCAGCAGGCGCAAGAAGCAGGTATCGAGTTATACGAAGGGCCAGTGGCAAAAAAGGAGTTGCTGGATGCCGATGAAGTGTTCGTCAGCAATGCACTGATCGGGATGCGGCCCGTCGGGCAACTCGGCGAGCGTCAGTGGAACCCGGGTCCGGTGACCTGCAAGCTGGCGGCAAAGCTGGTCGATCTGGGTGTGGGCGAGTGCGCCGGCAGCTGTTGATCCTGGCCGGTGTGATCGTGCTGGGCGTTGTGGCCGGCACGGTCTGGGTGCGTACTTACCTGTCTGCGCCGCTGCCGATTGCCGCGACCGGCTATCGGCTGGAAGTGCCAGCAGGAGCCTCGTTGGCCGCCGTTGCCCGTCAGCTTTCTGCGGATGGGATTATCTCTGCGCCCGCCATTCTCACCCTCTATGGTCGTCTGAGCGGACAGGCGGGCCGGATCAAGGCCGGCGAATATACCTTCAGTTCGGGACTGACTGCCCGTGGCCTGCTGGCCGAACTCGTGGCGGGCCGCGTGCAGTTGCACAGCTTTACCCTGGTTGAGGGCTGGACGGTTGCAGAGATCATGGCTGCCCTGAAAAGGGCGGCCGTGCTTAAGCAGACGCTGACTGCGAGCGATGCTGGCCAGCTGGCCACGCAGCTGAAACTGGAGTTTGCGAGTGCCGAAGGTGCATTCCTGCCGGAGACCTACCTGTTTCCGCGCGGTACGACGGATGCTGAACTCCTCGGCATGTCGCACAAAGCCATGCAGGAACAGCTCAGACAGGTATGGGAGGGCAGGGAGCCTGATCTCCCGCTGCGCAGTGCCTATGAGTTACTGGTCCTGGCTTCCATCGTCGAGCGTGAAACGGCTCTGGCGGCGGAGCGGCCACAGATCGCTGGCGTATTCGTGCGGCGGCTGCGGAAAGGAATGCTGCTGCAGACCGACCCGAGTGTGATCTATGGCGTCGGCCCGCAATTCGATGGCAATCTTACCCGGCGCCACCTCGAAACCGACACGCCCTGGAATACCTATACGAGGACAGGCTTGCCGCCGACGCCGATCGCGGCACCAGGTGCCGACGCATTGTCCGCTGCGGCCCATCCCGCCGCTGGCACGGCCCTGTTCTTTGTGGCCAGCGGTGCCGGTGACGGCAGTCATCGCTTTAGCGATACGCTGGCGGAGCACCAGAACGCTGTTCGGCTGTACCTTGCCGCTTTGAAGGCACGACACTAGTGATGAACAGGCCAGTTTCAGCACAGGAACCCGGGCGTCTGATTACCGTGGAAGGCATCGAGGGTGTCGGCAAGTCCACGAATCTCGCCTTTGTCGCCGAGGAACTGCGTCGGGCCGGACACGAGGTCTTGTTGACCCGCGAGCCTGGAGGAACACCGCTGGGCGAGAAAATCCGCGAACTGCTGCTCCGGCCTGACGGCGAAATCGTGCCGATGGCCGAGCTGCTGCTGATGTACGCAGCTCGTGCTGCGCACATCGAGACGGTTATCCGGCCGGCGCTGCAGTCGGGGTGCTGGGTGGTCTGTGACCGCTTTACCGACGCCAGTCATGCCTACCAGGGCGGGGGTCGGGGCATCTCGCGCGATACCATAGACGCTCTGGATCATCTGGTGACGGGTGGAATGCGTGCAGACTTGACCCTGCTGCTCGATGTGTCTCTGGAAGTCTCGATATCCCGTCAGTCCAGCCGGGCTGAGCGCGACCGCTTCGAACGTGAGGCGAGTCCGTTTTTCAGCCGCGTGAGGGCGCGCTATCTGGAGCTCGCGAAGGAGCACCCGGAACGGATTCGTCTGATCGATGCCGCGCGACCGCTGCCCGAAGTCAAGGCGGAAATC
>CAYJPG010000089.1:0-12549 GCA_964371995.1 uncultured Chromatiaceae bacterium
CGCACGCGACGCAGCCAGCAGCACGCCACCAACGATACCCGGCAGCGCGGCGGGCACCACCACCCGCTTGATCGTTTCCGAGCGCGTAGCGCCGAGCGCAAAGGAGCCATCCCGCATCGCCTGCGGCACGGCGTTGATTGCATCATCGGACAGCGAGGAAACGAAGGGAATGATCATGATACCCATCACCAGACCCGCGCCCAGCGCCGCTTCCGAGGCGACTTCCAGCCCCAGTTGCTGACCCGCAAGGCGGATCATGGGCGCGACAGTCAGCGCAGCAAAATATCCATAGACCACGGTAGGTATACCGGCAAGCACCTCAAGCACAGGCTTCACGATCCGGCGCAGGGCCGGGCGCGCGTACTCGGAGAGGTAGATCGCAATCATCAGGCCGATGGGCACGGCGACCAGCAGCGCAATACCCGAGATCAGCAGCGTACCGACAAACAATGGCACCGCACCAAATGCACCCGACGAGCCTACCTGGCCAGCCCGGATCGCTGTCTGCGGGCTCCAGCTCAGACCGAACAGGAATTCGCTCAGCGGTACCTGGCGAAAAAACCGCACTGCCTCGAAACTTACTGACAGCAGAATGCCGATGGTCGTCACGATAGCGAGCAGCGAAGCGAGGATCAGCGCAACTTTGACAGCCCCCTCAACGCGGTTGCGCGCCCGGAACTGCGGGCGCAACTGAAACCATGCCAGCGCGAATCCGCTGAATGACAAGGCAATGATCAGGCCGGAAAGGATCTTCCGTGAAGACTCGCGCAGGCTGTTGTAGAGATCCGCAGCGGCTGCGAATTCCGCGCGGCGGGTCTCGTCGAACATCTGTCCGGCGGCGAGGTTGCGGATATCGTTCAGCGTCAGACCCAGCTTTGCTTCCGGCTGGTTACGCAGCGCCTCGGGCAACGATTGAACCACCCGTGCGGTGATGAGGGAATCGCTGAAAGCCGCCCACATCAGCAGCAGCGCGATCCCCGGAAGCACAGCACCGAGTGCCGCATAGTAGCCGTAGTACTTGGGTAAAGAATGCAGACTGCGTATACCGCCGGCCGGACGAGCCAGCGACAGCGCCCGCTGCCGCCCCAGAAAGAAGGCAGCGAGCACTATCGCGGCAAGAATCAGCAGCAGCGTTGGCAGACGCACTACAAGCTACCTGGGCAACGGCATGGTAACCAGCTTGCTGACCTGCCCGATAACTGCCTTGTATTCGGCAGGCGACAGAGGCACAAGGCCGCGATCGGCCAGATAGCCTTCCTCGCCCATCGCTTTCAGACTGGTAAATTCCTTCAGGTATTCAGCGATACCAGGTATCGAACCGATGTGTGCCTTCTTGACGTAGAAGAACAGGGGCCGCGACACAGGATATGTGCCGCTCGCGATGTTCTCAAAGGTCGGCTCCACACCATCAACCAGGGAGCCCTTTACCGAGTCGGAATTCTGCTCAAGAAAGCTGTAACCGAAAATTCCAACCGCATTTTTGTTCGCCTTCAGCTTCTGCACGATCAGGTTGTCATTTTCGCCGGCTTCGATGAAACGGCCATCCTCACGCATGGTTTGGCAGATCTGTTTGAAGCGGTTTTCGTCCTGCTCCTTGATGGCCTTGATCCATGGGAAGGACTTGCAACCACCTTCCATGGCCAGCTCCACGAAGGCATCCCGCGTACCGGAGGTCGGCGGCGGACCAAGGACCTCAATGACCTCAGCCGGAAGTTGCGGGTTAACGTCCTTCCAGGTCCTGTAGGGATTCGCAACGAGCGTCTGCTTGCCCTTCGGGTCAGGAACCTGCTTGGCAAGGGCGAGCCAGATATCGCGCATAGTGAGATTCAGGCCGGGTGCGGCCACCGACTCGGCGAGCACGATGCCGTCATAACCGATCCTGATCTCGATCACGTCCTTCACGCCATGGGCGACGCAATCCTTCAACTCAGCCGGCTTGATGGCTCGCGAGCTGTTGGCGATATCCGGGTACTGCACGCCGACACCGCCGCAGAACAGTTTGATACCGCCGCCGGAACCGGTTGACTCGACTTTGGGGGTCTTGTACTTGCCGGTACCACCGAAGCGCTCGGCGACGACCGTCGCGAAGGGATAAACGGTGGATGAGCCGACGATACTGATATAGCTACGCGCCGCCTGGGACCAGGCTACGCCTGGCGTCGTTGCAGTCATTGCCCCGCTGACCAGCAAAGTCAGGGCTTTAAGTGATCGTTTCATGCGGACCTCCAGGGTCTTTGCCAAGTTTGCGACCCTATGGAGTCTATGCAGCAATTGTTGCGGCTTTATTTCAGGTGCCAGCCGGGCGGTCGGCCCGGGCTGCATCCAGCTCCTGACGCACCACCTCACGCTCCGTATGACGGATATCCCGGCCATGCACCAGATAAACCACATACTCGCCGATATTCTTGGCGTGATCGCCGATACGCTCAAGGGCACGGGCTGCCCATGTCACATCCATGAACCTCCGGATGGTCCTCGAGTCTTCCATCATCAGGGCGATGCACTGCCGGGTGATCTGGTCGTACTCCTCATCGACCAGCTTGTCTTCTTCGATAACGGCAAGCGCATCGTCAACGTCCATGCGCGAGAACGCATCCAAAGCATCATGGAGCATGGTCTGTACGTGTTCGCCAAGCGCCTTCAGCTCGCTGTAAGAGGCATAGAGTTCCCGATCCGCGGCCAGATGCGATGCCAGGTAGCCGATCTTCGAGGCTTCATCGCCGACGCGCTCCAGATCGGTGATGATCTTGATCACCGTGACGATCAGCCGCAGATCCGCAGCCGCCGGCATGCGTGTTGCCAGCAACTTGCTGCACTCCTCGTCGATGGATACTTCGAGCCGGTTGATCTTGAAGTCGTCACTGGAAACCCGCAGGCCCATCTCACTGTCGCCGGAAGTGATTGCCTCCACGGCAGTATCCAGATGCTGTTCGACCAGACCGCCCATGTGCAGCACCTCGCTGCGCAGATGCTCCAGCTCCGCATTGAAGCGGCGGGAAATATGATGACTGAAACTTTCGGATTCCATGGCCTTGCTCCTGAGCGTGGGCACGACTGCTGAGACTATCAGGACAGCGCGAGCCGGTCCCGGGGAAAGTGACAGATGAAGCTGCTGCCCTGACCAAGCCGGCTGCGGATCTCCAGATCCGCATCGTGCCTGCGCAGCGCATATTTGACTATCGACAGGCCAAGACCGGTACCGCCACTCTGCCGTGCGCGGCCTCCGTCGGCGCGGTAAAAACGCTCGGTAACCCGCGGAATATCTGCCTCGGACATACCGATACCGGTGTCCACGACAGCCAGGTGGCCGCCCTCCCGGTCGACATTCCAGCTGATGGTGATCTTGCCCTCCGCCGGAGTGTAGCGCACCGCATTGGCTACCAGGTTCGACACCACGGACTGCAGCTCGGTCTCCTTGCCAAGGACATTCACGGCACTGTTGAGCTGCACTTCGATCTGTCCGCAAAAGCCCGGCAAACTCTGCGCATCACGCCGGGCGATCTCGATCAGCCCGGATACACTCACCACCCGGTCCCTGGCCACCGATTGTCCCGACTCGAGCTTCGACAGCTGCAACAGGTCCTCGACCAGCCGGAACATTCGCTGCACCTGTTCCTGCATTACCCGTACCGGCTGCAGCCAGGCAGAGGGCTTCGCCGGATCGTCGCCCAGCGTATCGAGGTAGCCCATGATTACGGTCAGCGGGGTGCGCAGCTCATGCGATGCGTTGGCAACGAAATCCCGCCGCACGCGCTCGATCTTTACCCGCTGACTGATATCCCGGATCAGCAACAGCGTCTGGTTGGGACCGTAGGGAATCAAACGGCAGGACAACCAGGTATCGCCGCCCGCCGGCGAGGGAATTTCCACGACCGGACGCTCGGCAGGATTGCGCAGATAGGCGACGAAATCAGGGTGCCGCAGCAGGTTCTCTATGCGCTGGCCGCGATCCCCGCGCGCCTTGAGATTCAGCAACAGCCTTGCAGCCGAGTTGTAGTTCAGGATTTCGTGCTGCGCGTTGAGTATCACACCACCGTCGGGAAACGCCTCTGTGGAGGCACGCAGCTCCTTGACCAGCCGGCGGAACCGCTTGCCGCGCCGCTTTGCCTTGGTCTTGATGAACTGGATCCTGGCAAAAACCGGCGGCCAGGCGCCTTCCCCGTCGGGAATATCGGCTATCGAACCGGTTGCCAGCCAGCGCTCAAGCCGATACAGGTTGTAGAGATGCCAGCCCAGGGCGGCGAGTGCAACGATCAGCATGCCCAGCGCCGGACTGTCGTAAATCAGACCGATCAGCGCACCTGCAACCAGCGCAAAGCCCAGCCGAAAAAGCGTCCAGGTCCAGATTTTTGGCATCAGCAGACAGAGAAACGGTAACCGGCGCCGCGGACAGTCTGAACGTAATGGTCTGCAGCGAAGCCCTCTAGCACCTGGCGGAGGCGCCGGATGTGCACATCGACTGTACGTTCCTCGACATAAACGTTCTGGCCCCAGACATTGTCGAGCACCTGCGTACGGCTGTAGACGCGATCGGGATTTTCCATCAGGAATTTCAGCAGTCGGTACTCGGTTGGCCCGAGTCCGAGCTCGCGGTCTCCGGCATACACGCGATGGCTGACCGGATCCAGGCGCAGCTCGCCGGCTACCAGCGGTTCATCTGCTGCCGGCGCCGAACGGCGCAACACGGCATTGACCCGCGACAGCAGTTCGCGCGGTGAAAACGGCTTGGTGATGTAATCGTCGGCACCGCTGTCGAGCCCGAGTACCCGGTCACGCTCGTCGGCCCGGGCCGTCAACATGATGATCGGAATCTCCCGGTTGGCCGGTTCACGCCGCAGGGTGCGGGTCAGCTCAAGTCCGCTCGAGTCCGGCAGCATCCAGTCCACGAGGAGCAGATCCGGACGCAAATCCGCAATTTGCCGGCGGGCGCTCGCCGAATCGCCAGCCTCATCGACTTCAAATCCGGCACGCGTCAGGTTAAACGCGATCATCTGCCGGATCGGCAGTTCGTCCTCGACCAACAATATCCTGCGTGCGCTCATAACCCCTTATCACGACAGCCATGCGGGCATTTGAACACGGTTTTATTACAAATCCGTGGCACCCTCAACACACAGCACCGCAGACTGCGGTCCGCAACTACTCGGCGGCGCCGGTTTCCTGCTGCAGATACGCGATCACGCTGGCGCGATCCTCGGGTTTGCGCAAGCCGACAAAGACCATGTGCGTGCCGGGAATAAAATCGCTGGGCCGAAGAAGAAACTTGTCCAGCGTCTCGGCAGACCAGATCACATCCGAGGCAGTCATCGGGTCGGAGTAGGAAAATCCGGGTGCAAGTCCGGCCTTGCGGCCGATCACGTTATGCAGGTTCGGTCCGACTTTATTCGGCCCGGCGGCCTCCAGGCTATGGCAGGCGCGGCACTGCAGAAAAACGATCTGCCCTTTGGCCGGGTCTGCGGTGGCGAGCAGCACGTTGATATCGTAGCTATCCGTTGCAGCTGCGACTGCCGCCGTTGCGGTGCTGTTGCCTGCCGCCGGCGCACTGTTGACCTGCTGACCGCAGGCCGTCATCAGCGTACCCATGCCGAGTACTGCAATAGCAAATCGAAGGCTTTGAGGCATCTCTGTATCCCTTTATCGGTTGACCAGTACTCAGCTTGTTGAATCGGGCACGGCGCCATTATCGCGCATCAGACCCGCTGCGCGATGAATGGCCTTGCGGATGCGCGGATAGGTTCCGCAGCGGCAGATATTGGTAATCGACTGATCGATGGCCGCATCGTCAGGATCAGGCGTGGTTTTCAGGAAAGCGCTAACAGCCATGACCATACCGGGCTGGCAGTAACCGCATTGCGGAACCTGCTCATCGACCCAGGCCTGCTGAACCGGATGCAGCAGATCCCCGCTGCCCAGCCCCTCGATCGTGGTAACCGACTTGCCCGCCACCGCAGAAGCCGGCAGTACACAGCAGCGCGCCGCGACACCGTCGATATGGATGGTGCATGCGCCACACAGCGCGATACCGCAGCCGTATTTGGTGCCGGTCAGGCCGAGCGTATCGCGCAACACCCACAACAGCGGCATTCCGTCGGGGACATCGACCTCGACCGCGGCATCGTTGAGCGTGAACCTGATCATTGAGCTTGCGGCCGGCGCTTATGCCGTGGCACCCCGGGCCGGATTGACAGTCAGCATGGCCGGATATTCCTGCTCTGCGCGCTTGCGATAGCCGGCCGGCAACTCGTCGATCGACCGGAGCTTTGCACCACCCGCATGCCAGACGATGTGACCCGGCCGGTCGCCCATGTCCATCCATTTGAGCCACGGCATGTGTACCGTCGAACCGAACACGACCGGCACGCTGTCGAGCCGCGCATTCAGAAAATCCTTCTGACTGGCAAACATTGTCTGCTGCTGCCAGCGGGGTGGCGGCATGCCGGGCGGATAACGCGTCCAGTTGTGCAGCCAGACCATGTCGCGCGCGAAGGTCCAGTCGAGGATCAGCGGCTCTTCCGGCAGCTGCTCGATCATGCGGGTGAAGCGGATACCTTTCACTGAATAGTTGAAACCGCGACCTGCCCCGCCACCCTGTACAGCTGGCAGAACCTGGTTGGTGGCCCCGGTATAGGGGTTTCTGAACTCTGACAGCGGTGCATCGGTTTCGACATCGTGAAAAAAAGTCAGCGTGTTGCCGATCAGCTCGTAGGCACCGTCCGGCAGATGACGCATCCAGTAGAGTTCCATGCCCTGGAATTTGACGAGTGGTCGCGGATGCTCGCCGGGCACCACACCGAAGATCGTGCCGTCATACCACCACGGCACGTCGCGTTCCCTGAGGCTCGCCGTCATGCGCACCAGGGCACGCAGATTGTTTTCTGGCAGCGTCAGATCCGGCGCACGCGCCGGCGGACTGCCAGCCACGCCGGGCAGCGCAGCGCTGGTGGTGCCGAGGGCCAGCAGACCCAGGCCGGCAGTGAAGGATCGGCGGGTGACTGGTATATGCATGGCCCTCTACAGACCCAGCGCGCCGGGGTTCATCAGATTCTTCGGGTCGACCGACTGCTTCAGCTCGCGCAGCACGCGCGCCGCTTCAGGATTGCGGCCACGCATATACGGATAGGACTTGCCGACCTGCATGTGCACGCCGCCGACCGTCGCGAAGATGTCGTTGATCTTCGCGCGCAGCTCACGTACCAGCGCCCGGCCTTCCGGATTTGCCGGGTACTCGGGCAAGGTGTCCAGATACTCTTTGGGCAGAAAACGCTTGTGGAAAGGCGTGCGGTCGTCCTCCCAGTAGAACACCGGCTCGTAGAGGAACACGTGAGTGTTGATCGTCATGTACATCGCGCCCTTCTCGACCTTCGCCTTGCTCATGCGCCCGGCATTCTCCGCGTAGAGCTGCTGCAGCTTCTGGTAAAACTCCTGCATCTTCGAGAAGGGAATGAGTCCGTGCTGCGGCACCCAGCGCTCGCCTTTGGGCCCGAGGATCGGATAGAGCGGAATGAAGGGCATGGCGCGGATCACGGTCGGCATGGTGTTGGCCGTTTCCGTGCCGAAGCGTTTCATGGCATCGCGAATCAGCGCGAGCTTGGCATTGACCTCGGCCTGACAGACACCCTCAACCGTGTAGTGCGCCGAGTAGTTATAGCCGGCCAGAAAGCGCTTGCCGGCGATTGCCATCTTGAGCAGACGGAATCCCGCCTGGACCGGATTGCGCGCGGTTTTTGCCACCGCCCACGCAGCACCGAGCGCATCGCTGGCACTGGTCTTGCTCAGCTGCCCTTGCTGCAGCTTCGGATCAAGGCCGAAGTTGTCGGCGACCACGCCCTCGCGGGCGGCAGCGGCCATACCACCCGACATGTTTGCAAAGTTGTCAAAACCGAAAGATGCCGCACCATAAAACGGCGGAGTCTTGATCAGCCGCAGCGATATGCGCGCCTTGAAACCCAGTGCGCCGGCATCGCCGGTGAATAGGCCGGTCAGATCCGGTCCATACCAGCGAAAAAACGGTACACCGTTCACCGCGGCACCAGAACTGGTCCTCAGGATCTCGCCATTCGCCAGCACGATATCGAAGCCCAGCACCGCATCAGCCGACACGCCATAATTGCCGGAACCCAGGCTCGCGCTGTTCTGCGACATCGAACCGCCGACGGTGGCCTTGATTCCGGAAAACGGTCCCCAGAAGGTCGTGCGCAGACCCTGCTTCGCGAGTGCCTGCCACAGCTCTGCCCAGGTCAGGCCCGGCTCGACCGTGACATACATGTCGGTGGCATTGATCTCCACGATGCGATTCAGCCGGCTCGTATCCAGCAGTATTGAGTTGGCTGTGGTCGGCAGATAACCGTCCGTGTATGAGGCACCACCCCCGCGCGGCACGACGGCAACACCCGCTGATGTAATTGTCCGTACAGCCTGCTGCAGCTCCTCAACCGTCGCCGGCTGCACAACCGCCAGCGGAATCTCCAGCTGGTTGTAGACATCCATCGCGTAGAACGAACGGTCGGCATCGCTGGCAAGTACATGAGGCTGACCGACGATCGCGGCGAGATCGCTAAGCAGGTTGCTGGCAGACATCAAAAACTCCTGGAAAGCAATTTGCCGGACCGGATCCAACACAGATCCAGCCTTGGCAGGGCCGCTAGCCTACGGCCCCGTATACCTGTTTGGGAAGGCGGTCGTGGGGCCTGCGGTCACTCTCCGGTCACTGCCGGACGCGAATACACTGCCATCAGCTCGGCCACACCAAGCGAATTGGCCTTGACGTTGAAGCCGACAAAGGCAGCCGTGGCCGTCGGCGGCAAATCAAGCTTCTCGACCTTCAGCGCATGCAGCCGGAAGAAGTAGCGGTGTGGCTTGTCGCCGGCCGGCGGGCACGGACCACCGTAGCCTGCCGTACCGAAATCAGTTTTCCCCTGCACCGCGCCGACCGGCATCAGGCCAGCGGCCGGATCGCCGGCCCGGCTGACCAGCGCGTTGACCCTGGCCGGAATGTTGTAAACCACCCAGTGCCACCAGCCACTGCCGGTGGGGGCATCCGGGTCATAGACCATCAGGGCAAAACTTTTCGTGCCGGCCGGGGCATTGCTCCAGCTGAGGGCGGGCGAGACGTTGCCACCGGTACAACCGAAACTGTTGAAGACCTGCGGCAAGCGGATCGGCGCACCAGGCATCAGGTCGGGGCTCGACAGCCGAAAGGCAGGCGTGGCAGCTGGCGCCGCATCTTCAGCCAGGGCAGCGGCAGGCGTCAGAAGCGCTGTGCCAAGCGTCAGACTGGTCAGTGCAAGCAGGGTGGCGGTTACAGAACGCAGCATGGCGATACTCCATATACGTGTTCTGGCGACAGGGTACATTCAGGCGCACCCGGCCTCAAAGCGCTGACGTATCTGCCTGAGCGCTTCCGGGTTGGCCAGCGCGGCAAGATTGGGAACCGCTTCGCCGTGCAGGATCGCGCGCACTGCCAGCTCGGCCAGCTTGCCGTTACGCGTGCGCGGCAGGTCGTCCACCTGCAGAATCATCGACGGCACGTGCCGCGGCGTGAGCGCTTGCCTGACAGCCAGCCGGATCTTCGCGCACAGCTCTGCATCGAGCATGAGTCCGGACCGCAAGACCACAAACAGTACGATACGCTCGTCGCCATCGGCCCGCGCGCCGACCGCGAGGCCCTCCAGCACGTCGGGCACCGCCTCGACAGCACGATAAAGCTCTGCGGTACCGATACGTACCCCGCCCGGATTCAGCACGGCATCGGAACGGCCATGAATAATGAAGCCACCTGAGGGCGTGTGTTCTGCGTGATCACCGTGGGCCCAGACGCCGGGAAAACGCTCGAAGTAGGCTGCGTGAAAGAGCCTGTTGTCCGCATCAGCCCAAAAGCCGGGCGGCATGGACGGGAACGGCCTTTCGCAGACCAGTTCACCGCAGCCTTCAGTGAGCGCATGGCCCTGCTGGTCGTAGATCTCGACCGCCATGCCGAGTCCCGCACACTGCAGCTCACCCCGCTGTACCGGCAACAACGGATTGCCGAGAATGAAACACGAAATGATGTCGGTACCACCGGAAATCGAGGCGAGGTGCACATCAGCCTTCACACGCTCGTACACGTAGTCAAAACTTTCGGGTGCGAGCGGTGAACCGGTCGAGAGCACGGCGCGCAGGCGATGCAGATCGAAATCCTGGCCCGGATGCAGGTCCGCCTTGGCGTTGCCGGCCAGATACTTCGCGCTGGTGCCGAAAACCGTGACGCCCTCTTCCGCCGCAATCCGCCACAGCGCAGCGGCATCGGGCCACGCGGGCGAACCGTCATAGAGCAGCAGCGTGGCACCGCTCGCGAGCCCGCTGACCAGCCAGTTCCACATCATCCAGCCGCAGGTCGTGAACCAGAACAGCCGGTCGCTGCGCCGCAAATCGGTATGCAGCAAATGCTCTTTCAGGTGCTGAAGCAGCGTCCCGCCGGCACCGTGCACGATGCACTTGGGAGCACCCGTGGTGCCGGATGAATAGAGGATAAAGAGCGGATGGTCGAAAGGCGTCGCGACAAATTCCAGCGGCCCCGCAACGGCCGTCAGCGCCTGCCAGGTCATGGCCCCGGGAATCGTCGCGAGATCAGGCGTTGTCGCCAGGTAAGGAATCACGACCACGGCACTCAGCCCGGGAAGCCGGCTCGCAAGCTCGGCGACCACCGGCCGCACATCGATGCGTTTGCCGGCGTAGCAATAGCCATCGACAGCCAGCAGCAGCTTCGGGCTGATCTGCGCGAAGCGGTCCAGCGCACCTGCCGCACCGAAATCCGGCGAACCGGACGACCAGATTGCACCAAGGCTCGCCGTGGCGAGCATGCCGACCACCGCCTCGATGCAGTTCGGCACCAAGGCCGCAACCCGGTCACCGCGACCCAGGCCCAGACGCCGCAACCCGGCTGCCGCATGACTCACTTCAGCGGCGAGCTGCGCATGACTGAGTTCACGGCGCCGTCCGCTCTCATCGCGCCAGATCAGCGCCGGCCGCTCGTCGCGCCAGCGCAGGAGATTTTCCGCAAAGTTGAGTTCCGCGCCAATGAACCAGCGCGCACCCGGCATCTGATCGCCGTTTTCCAGCACACGACTGGCACCACGCTTGAAGCGCAGATCGCAGAAGCTGGCGACTGCGCCCCAGAAGGCCACCGGATCATCAACTGACCAGCGATGCAGACCCGCGTAGTCGTTGCAATCGGCACCGTACCGTACCCTGACCCGCTCTGTGAAACGTGCCAGATGCGGCAGCCGGTCCGGCCTAGCCACCGATGTAGTACATCTCGACCTTGCCGTCCTTGTCATCCTTGCGCTGACTGGCCCGCAACTCACTGTAGCGGTCTTCCCGTGCGCCCCAGACACCGCTCACCAGTGCGCGCAGCTCGTCGTCGGTCGCGCCGGCGCGCATCGGGTTCTTGAGGTCTGTGCCTCGGGAAGCAAACAGGCAGGTAAAGAGCTGCCCGTCAGATGACAGGCGTGCGCGCGTACAGGAACCGCAGAAGGGTTCGGATACCGAGGAGATAAAACCGACTTCGCCTGCACCGTCATCGAACTGATAACGCTCGGCCACTTCACCGTGATAGTTCGGCTGCACCGCGGTCAGCGGCCAACGCGCACCGATCATGGCCAGCAACTCCCGCGACGGTACGCAGTCGTTCCGCTGCCAGTGATTGATGGTGCCCACATCCATGTACTCGATGAAACGCACGATCACGCCCGTACCCCGGAAGCGGTCGACCAGATCGAGGACCGTATGTTCGTTCATACCGCGCTTGACGACGGTGTTGATCTTGATCGGTGTGAGTCCCGCGGTGAGTGCCGCGGCAATGCCGTCCAGCACCTGTTCCGTGCTGCCCCGTCCGCCACTCATCAGCAGGAATACTTCCTCATTCAGGGAATCCATGCTGACTGTTACCCGCGACAGGCCCGCTGCCTTCAGCGCCGCTGCATGCTGCGCAAGCAGGATGCCGTTGGTGGTAAGCGCCACATCATCGATACCTGGCACGCGACTCAGGTCGCCGACCAGGTCGGCGATGCCGGGACGGAGAAGCGGTTCGCCGCCGGTGAGTCGCAGCTTGTGCGCACCGAGCCCGGAAAAAATATGTGCGAGCCGCAGGATCTCCTCAAAGGACAGGCGTTCGCTGCTCTTCAGGAACTGGAAATCCTTGTGATACTTGTCCTCCGGCATGCAATAAGGACACCGGAAATTGCAGCGATCCATGACCGAGATGCGCAGATCCCGGAGCGGGCGGCTGCGCCGGTCGAGGAGATCCGCAGGCCCGTCTTCCGTGCGCCGAACCAGCTTGACGACTTTTTCTGTCATTTCATGCACTCCTCGAATCGATGGTAGCAGAGGCATCCGCTGTCGCTCGTCTATACTCATGGGGTCTGCTACCCACAGTTACAACCGGAATCACTACTCAGAGTCGATCATGCCTGCGCGTACCGGTCCTGCCCGCCTGCCCGACACCATGCTGTGTATGGAGATTACCCAGCCTGGCCCGCCAGATGTTATGCAGCCCTGCCGGCGCAGTGTGCC